>JANNFB010000233.1:0-2037 GCA_031379365.1 Burkholderiales bacterium | reverse complement strand
CATCTTGATGAACTGCTTCAACATCTGCTCGGTGACGGTGAAGTCGGCGATCACGCCGTCCTTCATCGGCCGGATGGCTTCGATGTTGCCGGGCACCTTGCCGAGCATGGCCTTGGCTTCGGCGCCGACGGCTTGAATGGTTTTCTTGCCGTTGGGCCCGCCTTCGTGGCGGATGGCCACCACCGAGGGCTCGTCGAGCACGATGCCCTTGCCGCGCACGTAGATCAGGGTGTTGGCAGTGCCGAGGTCGATGGCCAGATCGGTGGAGAAGTAGCGGCGCAGGGATCCGAACATGGTGGCTTGGTGGGGCGGAATGGAGGGCGGAAAAAGCGTTTGGTGACAGGTGCGACCGCTCTTGCAATGAAACCCCCCGTGCCGCGGGGCACTGGGGGGTCTCTGATGGGCAGCGATAATAACTGATCCCCCTGCTTCGAAGCCGCAGAAATGCAGTGCAGAAGTAGCTTTTTGCAGTCGCTTTCTGTTTGCTCTTCCTTGACTGATTGCCCATGCCCCTGACCCCGCAAGACGTCAGCCGCATCGCTCACTTGGCGCGCCTCGAGCTTCGGACCGATGAGCAGGCCGCGATGCTCGGCCAGCTGAACGGCTTCTTCCGCATCGTCGAGCAGATGAGCGCGGTCGACACGCGCGGCGTCGAACCGCTCTACACGCCCTTGTCGGCGGTGCAGGCGGTGGCGCTGCGGCTGCGCGATGACGTCGTCAGCGAGGGTGATGAGCGCGCGCGCAACCAGGCCAACGCGCCGGCGGTCGAAGACGGCCTGTTCCTGGTGCCCAAGGTGATCGAGTGACCGCCGACTTGCACGACATGGATGTGGCCACGCTCGGGCGGGCGCTCGCGGCGCGCCAGGTTTCGAGTGCCGAGGTCGTCGAGCACCAGCTGGCGCGCGTAGCCGCGCAGGGCCGACTCGGCGCCTTTCTCCATGTCGCCGCCGACGCGGCCCGCGCCCAGGCCCACGCCATCGATGCCCGCCGTGCCGCTGGTGAGCCGCTCGGGCCGCTGGCGGGCGTGCCGATCGCGCACAAGGACATCTTCGTCACCGCCGGCATGCCCAGCACGGCGGGCTCGAAGATGCTGGCCGGCTATGCCAGCCCGTTCGACGCCACCGTGGTTGCGCGCCTGGCGGCGGCCGGCGCGGTCAGCCTGGGCAAGCTCAACTGCGACGAGTTCGCGATGGGCTCGGCCAACGAGAACTCGGCCTACGGCGCGGTGCTCAACCCCTGGGATGCGACGCGCGTGCCGGGCGGCTCGTCCGGCGGCTCGGCCGCCGCCGTGGCCGCCCGACTGCTGCCGGCGGCCACCGGCACCGACACCGGCGGCTCGATCCGCCAGCCGGCCAGTTTCACCGGCATCACCGGCATCAAGCCGACCTACGGCGTGTGTTCGCGCTGGGGCATGGTGGCGTTTGCCTCCAGCCTGGACCAGGCCGGGCCGCTGGCGCGCTCGGCCGAGGACTGCGCCCTGCTGCTCTCAGCCATGAGCGGCTTCGATCCGCGCGACGCCACCAGCGCCGAGCGGCCGCCGCAAGACTTCCATGCGAGCATGTTGCAGCCCCGAGCCGGCGCGACCGCGTTGCGGCCTTTGCTGGGTTTGCGCATCGGGCTGCCGCGCGAGTTCTTTCCCGCCGCTCTCGACGCCGACGTGAACGGCGCCCTGCGCACCGCATTGGCTGAGTTCGAGCGGCTTGGTGCGACCCTGGTCGACGTCAGCCTGCCGCGCACCGAGCTGTCGATCCCCGTCTACTACATCATCGCGCCGGCCGAGGCCAGCTCCAACCTGTCGCGCTTCGACGGTGTCAAGTTCGGCCACCGCGCCGAGCACTACAGCGACCTTGCCGACATGTACCGCAAGACGCGCAGCGAAGGCTTCGGCGCCGAGGTCAAGCGCCGCATCATGATCGGCACCTACGTGCTTTCGCACGGCTACTACGACGCCTACTACCTGCAGGCGCAAAAGCTGCGCCGCATGATCGCCGACGACTTTCAGCAGTGTTTTGCCCAATGCGATGTGATCGCGGGCCC
>JANNFB010000209.1:0-14548 GCA_031379365.1 Burkholderiales bacterium | reverse complement strand
CGCTCGCGCAGCATCTCCATCTGGCGCTCCTGCAACGACACCGCACGCTGGCCGTGTGGGCTGGTGAGCTGGATGGTGGCGAGCATTTCGGCGTGGCGCTCGAAGAAGCCTGGCGTGTTCGCCAGGTACTCGGCGATGTCGTTCTCAGTGATGCCTTGCAGGGCGTTGGTGATCACAGTTCGATTTCTCCTTCAAAGACGGTTTCGGCGGGGCCGGTCATCAGCACCGGGTGGCCGGCGCCCGGCCACTCGATGGTGAGCCGGCCGCCGCGCGTGTGGACTTCGACGCGGGCATCGAGCCAGCCCAGGCGGATGCCGGCCACTACGGCGGCGCAGGCGCCCGTGCCGCAGGCCAGGGTTTCGCCGGCACCGCGCTCGTAGACGCGCAGCGCAATGTCATCGCGCTGGCGCACCTGCATGAAACCGGCGTTGACACGGCGGGCAAAGCGCGGGTGGCCCTCGATGGCCGGGCCCAGACTGGCCACCGGGGCCGCGTCGATATCGTCGACACGCAAGACGGCATGCGGGTTGCCCATCGACAGCAAGGCCACATCGACCTGCCGCCCGAGGACGTCAAGCGGCCAGAGCGCAAAGCCCCCCACGGCGATCGGCGCCAGGCCGGCCGCATCGAAGTCGACCGCGGCGGGGTCGAAGATTGGCAGGTTCATGTCCACCGTGACGCGCCCGTCGGCCTGCCAGCGCAGGGTCAGCTGGTTGTTGACGGTGGCCACCCGCACGGTGGTCTTGTCGGTCAGGCCGTGCTCGCGCACGTAGCGCACGAAGCAGCGCGCGCCGTTGCCGCAATGCTCCACCTCGTCGCCAGAGAAGCCGTTGTAGATCCGGTAGCCGAAATCAATGCCGGGCAGCTCGCTGCGGTCGACCACCAGCACCTGGTCAGCGCCGACGCCGAAACGCCGGTCGCCCAGGCGCTGCACCTGCGCCTGCGTCAAGTTGATGGGCGTGCGCGTGCCGTCGAGCACGACGAAGTCGTTGCCCGCGCCTTGCATCTTGGTGAAGGGCAGCCGCATGTTGGCAAGATTATCGTCGTCGGCCCTGCGCGACCACACGGGCCGGCCAGCTGGCAACGTCAATAGACGCCAGGCTCACCTTCGGGCCGCGTCTTGAAGCGCTTGTGCACCCACAGGTACTGGGCCGGGCATCGCCGCACTTCGACCTCGATCCACTGGTTCATGCGCAAGGTGTCGGCCAGTGCGTCGCCGGTCGGCCAGTTCGAAAGCGGCGGCAGGAAACGCACGCGCCAGCCGCCTGCAGGCAGCATCTCGGCGATCACTGGCTGCACCGTCATGCCCAGCAAGCGGGCCATGCGCGAAGGCGCGAGCAGGGTGGCCGCTGGCACGCCGAAGAAGGGCACGAACGCAGCGTCCTTGATGCCGAAGTCCATGTCAGGCAGGTTGAAGAACCCCAGCCCCTGCTGGCGGATGGCGCGAATGAGTGGCTTGGCGCTGTCCTGGCGCGAGAACAACTCCGAGCCGCCGAAGCGCTGGCGCCCGGCACGCACGGCCGCATCGAAGACCGGGTTGCTTTGCGCCTGGTAGATCGTGGCGCCGCGGCGGGTCTGGAACAGCTGCACCGCCGCTGCCGCCACCTCCAGCGCCATGAAATGCGGCACCAGCCACATCACCGGCGCCTGGCTGCGTTCTGCCAGATGAACGTCACCCTCGACCTCGATCAGGCCCTGGATGCGCGCTTGCGGCGCGTACCAGAGCAGGCTGCGCTCGACGATGCTGCGGCCGAGCCACATGAAGTGCTCACGCACCAGACGCGCCCGCGCCGCAGCGTCCAGCTCGGGCAGGCACAGCTCGATGTTGCGCAGGGCCACGCGGCGCCTGGCACCGGCCAGCATATGCAGCAGCGCGCCGACGGCCTTGCCCAGCGCCACCTGCAGGCGCATTGGTAGGGCATGGGCCAGCCACAAGACCCCGAGTGCGATGCGTGCGCCCATCAGTTGGCGCTGCGTGGCGACTTGTAGCGGTGGTAGCCCCAAAGGTACTGCTCGGGGCATTGGCGAATCAGGAATTCCATCGTACGGTTCATCACAGCGGCGCATTCTGTCTGATGCGCCAGCTCGTCGCCGCCGAATGCCGTCGCGTCGGGCAGCGCTTCGGGCATCGCGTGCACCTTGATCAGCCAACCGGCCGAGCGAGGCCGTCGCACGCAGATCATCGGCAAGGGCGTCGCACCCGTCTGCATTGCCAAACGGGACGCCAGGGTCATGGTGTAGGCCGGCTGACCGAACAGTGGCGCCCACACGCCCATGCCATCGGGGGGCACCTGGTCGGGCAGCAGCCCGACGGTCTGGCCTTGGCGCAAGGCGCGGATGAGTTGCCGCACACCGGCCAAGGAGGCGGGCGCCGTCAACAGGCCAGGACGCGCACGCGCCGTGGCCTCGAGCTCACGCAGCCAGGCCTGGCGCGCCGGCCGGTAGAGGGCCGTCATCGGCTGGCGTGCGCCAAAGCGCTCGGCGTAGGCCTGGGCGATCACCTCGAAGGCGCCAAGGTGGGGGGTGAGCACCAGCAGGCCGCGGCCCGCCGCCAGGGCCTCGTCGATCAACTCGGCATGTTGCCACTGCACTGCCGGTTCCAGCGCCCGCGACGCCGGGCGCAACCACAGGCGCGGCAGCTCGGCCACCATGCAGCCCGCCTGTGCAATCGCGGCGCGGCGGGCGCGGGCGTCGATCCCCGCCAGGGCGGCGTTGGCGCGCAAGCGCTGCCGGTAGCTGCCCGAAAGCAGGTAGCCGGCCCAGCCCAGGGCCGCACCCAAAGCGTGCAAAAACCCCAGGGATCGGCGTGACAGCCAGGACAGCAGGGTCAGCATGTTTCCTATAATCGGGCTATCGCCGAGTTATGAACTACTTGCGGGGCGATTCAAAAATTCTGCTAAAGCGTTCGCCGCTCCTCCAGAACCGAGCTCGGCAACGCGCCTTGCAACTTTCGTCATCACTGGAGTTTAAGAGTGGCCAACGATTTCCTTTTCACTTCCGAATCCGTTTCTGAGGGGCACCCCGACAAGGTCGCCGACCAGATCTCCGACGCGATCCTCGATGCCATCTTCAAGCAGGACCCGAAGAGCCGCGTCGCCGCCGAGACCCTGACCAACACCGGCCTGGTGGTGCTGGCCGGCGAGATCACGACCAACGCGCACGTCGACTACATCCAGGTCGCGCGCGACACCATCAAGCGCATCGGCTACGACAACACCGAGTACGGCATCGACTACAAGGGCTGCGCGGTGATGGTCTGCTACGACAAGCAGAGCAACGACATCGCCCAGGGCGTCGACCACGCCTCCGACGACCACCTCAACACTGGCGCCGGCGACCAGGGCCTGATGTTCGGCTACGCCTGCGACGAGACGCCGGAGTTGATGCCCGCGCCGATCTACTACGCGCACCGCCTTGTCGAGCGCCAGGCGCAACTGCGCAAGGACGGCCGCCTGCCCTTCCTGCGCCCTGACGCCAAGAGCCAGGTGACGATGCGCTACGTGGACGGCAAGCCGCACAGCATCGACACCGTGGTGCTGAGCACCCAGCATGCGCCGGAGATGAGCCTGGGCAACCGCATGACGGACGCGTTCTACGAGGCTGTGCGCGAAGAGATCATCAAGCCCGTGCTGCCCAAGGAATGGCTCACGGCCGACACCAAGTACCTGATCAACCCGACCGGCCGTTTCGTCGTCGGCGGCCCGCAGGGCGACTGCGGCCTCACAGGCCGCAAGATCATCGTCGACACCTACGGCGGCGCCTGCCCGCACGGCGGCGGCGCGTTCTCGGGCAAGGACCCGAGCAAGGTCGACCGCTCGGCCGCCTACGCCGCGCGCTATGTGGCCAAGAACATCGTCGCCGCCGGCCTGGCCAAACAGTGCCAGATCCAGGTGGCCTACGCCATCGGCGTGGCCAAGCCGATGAACGTGACGGTCTACACCGAAGGCACAGGCGTGATCAGCGACGAGAAACTCGCCGCCCTGGTGCAGGAGCACTTCGATCTGCGTCCCAAGGGCATCATCCAGATGCTCGACCTGCTGCGCCCGATCTACGAGAAGACCGCCGCCTACGGCCACTTCGGCCGCGAAGAGCCGGAGTTCACGTGGGAACGCACCGACAAGGCCGCGGCGCTCAAGGCCGCTGCCGGCATCAAGTAGGGTTCAGAACAGCCCGACGATCCGCCCGTCGTCGTCCACATCGATGGCCAGCGACGACGGCTTGGCGGGCAGGCCGGGCATGGTCATGATCTCGCCGCACACCAACACCACGAATTCGGCGCCTGCGGCCAAGCGCACTTCGCGGATGTTGAGTACGTGGCCGCTGGGTGCGCCGCGGGCCAGCGGGTCGGTGGAGAAGGAGTACTGGTTCTTGGCGATGCACACCGGGAAGTGGCCATAACCCTGCTCCTGCAGACGCTGCAGTTGCGCCCGCACCTTGGCATCGGCGCTGACCTCGGCGGCCCCGTAGACCTTGCGCGCCACGGCCTCGGCCTTTTGCCACAGCGTGGCGCTGTCTTCGTAGACGAAGCGCATCGGTGAGGGCGCGGTCTCGATCACGCGCACCACTTCCCGCGCCAGGCCCTCGGCGCCGCGCCCGCCTTCGGCCCAGTGACGCGACAGCACCAGCTGCACGCCGAGTGCGGCCATCTTGCGCGTGAGCAGCGCGACTTCGGCCTCGGTGTCATGCACGAAGTGGTTCAGCGCCACGACACACGGCAGGCCGTAGTGTTCGCGCACGTTGTTGACATGGCGCTCGAGGTTGGCCACCCCGGCCTCCAGGCGCACCAGGTCTTCGCCTTGCAAGGCCTTGAGGTCGGCGCCGCCGTGGAACTTGAGCGCGCGCACGGTGGCCACCAGTACCACCACGTCGGGCCGCAGGCCCGACTGGCGGCACTTGATGTCGATGAACTTTTCCGCCCCCAGGTCGGCGCCGAAGCCCGCTTCCGTCACAACATAGTCGGCCAGCTTCAAGGCCGCCCGCGTGGCAATAACGGAGTTGCAGCCGTGGGCGATGTTGGCAAAGGGGCCGCCGTGGATGATGGCCGGGTTGTTCTCCAACGTCTGCACCAGGTTGGGCTTGATGGCGTCGCGCAGCAAAGCCGTCATCGCCCCTTGCGCCTTCAGCTGGCTGGCCGTGATCGGCTGCAGGTCGCGCGTCTGGCCGACCACGATGCGGCCGAGCCGCGCTTTCAGATCGCGCAGGTCGCGCGCCAGGCACAGGATGGCCATCACCTCGGAGGCCACCACGATGTCGAAGCCGTCCTGGCGCGGGAAGCCGTTGCCCGGGCCGCCGAGGCCGACCGTGATGTCGCGCAGCGCGCGGTCGTTCATGTCCATCACCCGCTTCCAGCTGATGCGGCGCACATCGAAGCCGAGTTCGTTGCCGTGGTGGATGTGGTTGTCGATCAGCGCGGCCAGCAGGTTGTGCGCCAGCGCGATGGCGTTGAAGTCACCCGTGAAGTGCAGGTTGATGTCTTCCATCGGCACCACCTGGGCGTGGCCACCGCCGGCCGCGCCACCCTTCATGCCGAACACCGGGCCGAGCGAAGGCTCGCGCAGGCAGACGATGGCGTTCTTGCCGATGCGGTTGAGGGCATCGACCAGGCCCACGGTTGTCGTCGTCTTGCCCTCGCCGGCCGGCGTCGGGCTGATGCCGCTCATCAGGATCAGCTTGCCGTCGGGCTTGGCGGCCAGGCTGGCCAGGTGCGCAGGAGAAATCTTGGCCTTGTAGCGGCCGAAGGCTTCGAGCTGGTCTTCGGGGATGCCCAGGCGCTCGCGCGCCAGGTCGGTGATGGGCCGCAGCGTGGCGGCCTGGGCGATCTCGATATCACTCTGCATGGGGGACTACTTTCGAGGCGGCGAGCTTGGCGTGGCGACGCGCCACTTCGACATCGGCGTGGCGCGCCAAGGCCACGCCCATGCGGCGCTTGAGGAAACTCTCGGGCTTGCCGAACAGGCGGATCTCGGTGCCAGGCACGCGCAGCGCCTCGTCCACACCGTCGAACACGATGCCGCGGGCATCGACGCCGCCGTAGATGACCGCGCTGGCGCCCGGGCTCTTCAGCGCCGTGTCCACCGGCAGGCCGAGGATGGCGCGGGCATGCAGCTCGAACTCGTTCTGCCACTGCGTGGTCATCGTCACCATGCCGGTGTCGTGCGGCCGCGGGCTGACCTCGCTGAACCAGACCGCGTCGCCCTTGACGAAGAGCTCCACGCCGAACAGGCCCAGCCCGTTGGGCTGCCCCTCCGGCTCACCGCCGAGGTTGTCGGTCACCGCTTGGGCGATCTCGCGCGCGCGCCGCAGCGCCACCGCGGCCATCGGATGCGGCTGCCAGCTCTCGACAGAGTCGCCGCTCACCTGGAAATGACCGATCGGTTCGCAGAAGTGGGTTTCGACGGCGCCGTCGGCGCCCAGCGCGCGCACCGTCAGCAAGGTGATCTCGTAGTCGAAGTCGATGAAGCCCTCGACGATGACGCGGCCGCCCGCCACGCGGCCACCGGCCATCGCGACCCCCCAGGCTTTGGCCACGTCTGCCGGCCGGTCGATCTTGCTCTGGCCCTTGCCCGAACTGCTCATCACTGGCTTGACGATGCAGGGGTAGCCGATGCCCCCATCGATGGCCGCCTGCAACTCGACCAGCGAGTCGCAGAACTGGTAGGGGCTGGTGGGCAGCGCCAGGGTCTCCGCGGCGAGGCGGCGGATGCCCTCGCGGTCCATCGTCAGGCGCGCGGCGCGGGCGGTCGGAATCACGTGCACCACGCCTTCGGCTTCCAGGGCTTCGAGCACGTGCGTGGCGATGGCCTCGATCTCGGGCACCACCAGGTCGGGCTTCTCGGCCAGGATCAAAGCCCGCAACGCATCCGGGTCGCTCATCACGATGGTGCGCGCATGGTGCGCCACCTGCTGGCCGGGCGCCTTGGCATAGCGGTCGACGGCGATCGTCTCGACGCCCAGGCGCTGCAGTGCGATCAGGACTTCCTTGCCGAGTTCGCCGCTGCCCAGCAGCATGACGCGCGTGGCGGATGGGGACAGGGGCGTGCCGATCGACTTCATCGCAGCGGAAACGGGGTGGCGGGGGCGCCATTGTCACCGGGCGCGGCAGCGATGCGATGATGGCGCCCATGCCCTCGCAAGCCAGCCTGTCGACCCGTGCCCTGGCCCTCTACAGCGCCGCCCTGTTGGCGCTGCTGGCGCTGTCGGCCTGGCGGCCGCATGACCTGCCGACATGGGCCATGGAAGTGGCGCCGGTCGTCGTCGTGCTGGGGGTGCTGTGGGTCACGCGCCGCCGCTTCCCGCTGACGCCGCTGCTACTGGCCCTCGTCTTCGCCCACGCCTGCGTGCTGATGCTGGGGGGCCACTACAGCTATGCGCGCGTGCCCCTGGGCGACTGGATGCGCGAGGCGTTTGGCCTGGCACGCAACCCGTATGACGGCATCGGCCACTTCATGCAGGGCTTTGTGCCCGCCATCGCCGCACGCGAACTGCTGCTGCGTCACACCGGCCTAGTTCGCGGAGCTTGGTTGTTCGTGCTGGTGACGGCCGTGTGC
This sequence comes from Burkholderiales bacterium, assembly GCA_031379365.1. Lineage (GTDB taxonomy): Bacteria > Pseudomonadota > Gammaproteobacteria > Burkholderiales > Burkholderiaceae_C > CADEEN01. The sequence continues at coordinate 7,001 of JANNFB010000209.1, read as the reverse complement.
CTGGCGGTGAGCGCGATCTATGAGCTGATCGAGTGGGGTGCGGCGGTGGCGCTGGGCCAGGGCGCCGACGAGTTTCTCGGCACCCAGGGCGACCCCTGGGACACCCAGAAGGACATGGCCATGGCGTGGATCGGCGCGATGGTCGCGCAGTGGCTGCTGGCGCGCTGGCATGACCGCCAGCTGGCGGCGCTGAGGGCGGCACCGTGAGCGGCGCGCCCCCGCGTTACCTCGAGCTCGACACCTGGCCGCGGCGCGACGCGTTCGACTACTTCCGCGGCTTCGACAAGCCCTACTTCAATGTCTGCGTGCGGGTTGACGTGAGCCGCCTGAAGCAGGCCGTGGCAGACGCCCGGATCGGCGGCCTGACCCTGGCCTGCTACTTCATTGCGCTGCGCCTGGCCAACCTGCATGAGGCGTTTCGCTACCGCATCGAAGGCCAGCGCGTGCGCGTGCACCCGGCCGTGAGCGGCAGCACCACGGTGCTGCGCGAGGACGACAGCTTCGGTTTCGCCGACTTCGACGACCAGCCCGACTTCGCCGCCTTCGTGGCGCAAGCCAGCGCCGAGATCGCCGCCTCGCGCACTGGCCGTGCGCCCTTCGAGCCCAAGCCCGATGCGCAGGCCTGCATCCACTTCACCAGCCTGCCCTGGCTGCACTTCACCAGCTTCTCGCACGCCCGCAACTGGGGCCGGGAAGACTCGATCCCCAAGCTGGCGTTCGGCCGCGTCGACGTCGACGGTGCCCACGCCTGGATGCCACTCTCGGTCGAGGTGCACCACGCGCTGATCGACGGCCTGCATGTCGGGCGCTATGTGGAGGAGTTCGAGGCGGCGCTCCTCGACCCTGCCCGGTGGCTCGAGTCGCCGCGCACACCGGCCTGATCGCACCAATGCCTGCCCGCCCGCCGAGGATCACCGACCTCACGCGCTACGCCGTGGCGCGCAGCCTGTTCCCGCCGACGACACTGCCCCAGGCGATCGAGCGCCTCGGCTTCGTGCAAGCCGACCCAATCCGCGCACCGGCGCGGGCGCAGGACCTGACGCTGCGCCACCGCGTCGCCAACTACCGCGCCGGCGATCTCGAGCGTGCGTACCCGAAGCTGCCGATCGAGGAAGACTTCTTCGTCAACTACGGGTTCCTGCCGCGTGCCACACACGCCCTGATGCACCCGCGCACACCACGCACGGTGTGGCCGAGAGCGCGCTGGGCGCAGGCGCAGGAGGTGCTGGCCTTCGTGCGCGAGCGCGGCGCGGTGCACCCGCGCGAAGTCGATGCGCAGTTCCAGCACGGCAAGGTGAAGAACTGGTTTGGCGGCTCGAGCAACGCCTCGACCCAGCTGCTCGACGGCATGCGCTACCGCGGCCTGCTGCGCATCGCCCGGCGCGACGGCGGCACCCGCGTCTACGCGGTGCGGGACACGCACGAGCCTGCCCCCGACCCGGCCGCCGCGATGGACGCGTTGGTGGACGTGATCATGGCCAAGTACGCGCCGCTGCCGGCGGCCTCGCTCGGCCAACTGGTCAGCCACCTGAGCGCCGCGGCGCCGCAGTGGCGTGATGCGCGCCGCGCCGCGCTGACCCGCGCCAAGGCCCGCTTGCCACAGGCTGAGATCGAAGGCGTGCGCTGGTTCTGGCCCGCAGGCGAGAACCCGGCGTCAAGCCGTCACGCCGTGCCCGACACCGTGCGCCTGCTCGCCCCCTTCGACCCGGTGGTCTGGGACCGGCGTCGATTCGAGGTGTTCTGGCGCTGGCCCTACCGCTTCGAGGCCTACACGCCCTCGCCAAAACGCCAGCTCGGCTACTACGCCCTGCCGCTGCTGTGGCGCGAACAGGTGGTGGGCTGGGCCAACATCGCAGTGCGTGAAGGCCGCTTGCAACCCGAGGTGGGCTTCTTCGGGCCGCGCCTCAAGGACGCGGCCTTCGTCAATGCCGTCGACGACGAACTGCAGCGCATGAGCGCGTTCCTGCGCTTGTAGGTTGGAAGGGGCAGGCGTCGGCTACGCGACCTTCTTCAGCGAGGCCAGACGTTCCCCGGCCTCGTCGGACTCGGGTTGGCGACGCTCCGTGCCGACATAGGCAAGCGCTTGCTCGCGCCGGTCTTGCGTGGCCACCAGCGTCAGGCCATAACGCATTGACGGCCAGTGAGGCCTGCGCGACACGCTGACGACGGCATCGATCACCACCACCAGGATCATTCCAAAGACGGCACAAAGTGCCAGCGCGTAAAGCATCAACATGGGTACTCCATTCGTCAAGAGGGCGCAGCCGCTGCCTGGTGCCCTGTGCGACACCCAGCGCCGTCGGCGCGACACAGGGGGTTATAGGCAGCGCCCTTGGCAGCCCCATGACAGCCGCCGGGCAAATCGCTTGGGCTGCGCAAAATGTCACGCGGCGCAACTAAAGGCGTCGCGCTGCGACGAAGCGGCTCAGGTCACCGGCGCGGGGTTGAACAGCACCAGCGCGTTGTGCAGCTTCCAGTGCTCGGCCCACGTGCGCTTGCCGCTGGCCACGTCGAGCAGCAGGCGAAAGAGTTGCCAGCCGACGTCTTCGATCGTGGCCGTGCCTTCGGCGACGCTGCCGGCGTTCAGGTCCATCAGGTCATGCCAGCGCCGCGCCAGGTCGCTGCGCGTGGCCACCTTGATGACAGGGCAGGCGGCCAGGCCATAGGGCGTGCCGCGGCCGGTGGTGAAGACATGCAGGTTCATGCCCGCAGCGAGTTGCAACGTGCCGCAGATGAAATCGCTGGCCGGCGTGGCGGCGAAGGTCAGGCCTTTGCCTTGCAGCTTCTCGCCCGGTGCCAGCACGCCGGTGATGGCCGCGCTGCCGCTCTTCACGATGGAGCCCATGGCCTTCTCGACGATGTTCGACAGGCCGCCCGCCTTGTTGCCGGGCGTGGTGTTGGCGCTGCGGTCGACGCCGCCACGCTGCAGGTAGGCGTCGTACCAGGCCATCTCGCGCACCATGGCGGCGGCCACCTCGGGCGTGGCGGCGCGCGCGGTGAGCTGGTCAATGGCGTCGCGCACTTCCGTCGTCTCGCTGAACATCACGCTGGCCCCGGCGCGCACCAGCAGGTCGGTGCAGAAGCCCACTGCCGGGTTGGCGGTGACGCCGGAAAACGCATCGCTGCCGCCGCACTGCACGCCGACCACCAGTTCGCTCGCCGGCACGGTTTCGCGGCGGCGTGCGTTCAGGCGTTGCAGGTGGCGCTCCGCCGTGCGCAGGATGTCGTCGACCATCGACTCGAAGCCGACATGCTGCTCGTCCTGCAGGCGCACCGCACCGCCGATCGGGATCGTGCCCGGCGGCAGCAGGCGCTCGGGCTGCAGCTTCTCGCAGCCCAGGCTGAGCAGCATCACCTCGCCGCCGAAGTTCGGGTTCTGGCTGATGTTGCGCAGGGTGCGGATCGGGATCTCGGCGCCCGGCGCATCGATGGCCACGCCGCAGCCGTAGGTGTGTTCGAGGCCGACGACGCCGTCGACATGCGGGTAGCGGGGCAGCAGTTCCTTGCGGATGCGCTCGACGGCGACATCGAGCACGCCGGCCACGCACTGCACCGTGGTGGTGATGGCCAGCAGGTTGCGCGTGCCGACGCTGCCGTCGGCATTGCGGTAGCCCTCGAAGGTGTAGCCCGCCAGCGGCGGCTGCGCCGCAGGCCGGACGCTCGCGCAGGGCAAGCCTTCGAGCGAGCGGGCGGGCGGCATCTCCAGCAGGCGTTCGTGAACCCAGCTGCCCGCAGCGATGTCGCGCACGGCGCGCCCGATGGTCACCCCGTAGCGGACCACGGCGGCGCCGGCCGGCAGGTCGACCAGCGCCACCTTGTGCGCCTGCGGCACCTTCTCGCGCAGCGTCGGGCCGCCCGCAATCTCGGTGCCTGCCGCCAGGCCGCCTTCGTTGCCGACGATAGCGACGTTGTCGTGCGCATGCATCGCAATGACGACGGGTGCGCCCATGCTCATCAGGAAACCTCCGTGCTGCGCACTGCGGTACTCGCCTTGGGAGCGGCCCGGCGCCTCATGCTCCCTGCGTGTTCACGTACAGCGCGTAGAGCGAATGGCTGCTGGCCATGAAGAGGCGGTTCATCTTGGCGCCGCCGAAGCAGACGTTGGCGCAGCGCTCGGGCAAATGGATGTGTGCAAGGGCCCGGCCCGTGGCTTCCACCACGCGCACGCCGTCCAGGCCTGCCGACGGCGCACGCCCCGTGCTGCCATAGCCGCACCAGATGTGACCCTGCGCGTCGACCGCAATGCCGTCCAGCGCACCGCCGTCGACCGCGTCGATGACCAGGCGCTTGTTTGTCAGCGCGCCGTGGGCACCCACACGCCAAGCCCACAGCCGCCGGTGCGGCTCGGCCCGGCTCTCCACCACATACAACTCCGACACGTCGGGCGAGAAGGCCAGGCCGTTGGGGGCTTTGAGGTCGTCGATCACGCGCTGCAGCGGCGCACCGTCGGCGGGCAGGCGATAGACGGCATGGGGGTTCTCGGACGGTGCTCGGTCGCCCTCCCAATCGCTGTCGATGCCGAAGCTGGGGTCGGTGAACCAGATCGCGCCGTCGCGGGCACAGACGAGGTCGTTGGGCGAGTTCAGGCGCCCGCCCTCGAAGCGATCGGCCAGCACCGTGATGCGGCCGTCGTACTCCGTGCGTGTGATGCGCCGCGTCAGGTGCTCGCAGCTCACCAGCCGGCCCTGGCGATCGCGCGTGTGGGCGTTGGCATTGTTCGAGGGAGTGCGGAAAACGCTGGTCGCGCCCGAGCACTCGTCCCAGCGCAGGATGCGGTTGTTCGGGATGTCGCTCCACAGCAGGTAGCGGCCGTCGCCGAACCACACCGGCCCCTCGGCCCAACGGCAGCCGGTGTAGATCTGCTCGACGCTGGCGCTGTACAGGCGCAGGTCCAGGAAGGCCGGGTCGAGCACTTCGACCGCCAGATCGGGGTAGCGGGGGTTGGGGGTGAAGAGGGTCGTCATGGGGTTCTCGGGTCAGTTCGCCGGGGGGTCGATCATCACGCTGTGGCCACGCTGGGATGAGCTCATGATGGCCTCGATCACGCGTTGCACTGCCAGCGCGGAGCGGCCGCTCACAGCCGGCGCTCGGCCCTCCCGCACGGCGTGGATGAAGTCCTGCAGCACGGCACGGTGTGCGGCGTGGTCGAAGGCCATCGGATCGGCGCCGCCGCCCGTGCCCTGGGCCGCGCCTGCCGTCACGCCGCTGCCGTCGGTGAAATGGGCCCTCAGTTCACCAGCCTCGAGGGTGGCCGTGCCGAGCGTGCCATTCAACTCGATGCGCTCGGCATAGCCTGGGTAGGCTGCCGTGGTGGCCAGCACGACACCCACCGCGCCGCCGGCGAACTCCAGCAACACGGCCGCCGTGTCTTCGCACTCCATTCGGTGCGTGGCGCTGGTGCGGGCCAGCGCCGTCACCCGCTCGGGCTGGCCGGTGAAGGTGAACAGGCTGTCCAGGGTGTGGATGGCTTGCGTGATGAGAACGCCACCGCCGTCGCGCGCGAGGGTGCCGCGGCCGGGCACGTCGTAGTAACCCTGTGGCCGCCACCAGCGCACGCTGGCCGAGACGCTGACCAGCGGGCCCAGGCGGCGCGCACTCAACAAGTCTGCCAACGCCTTCGGCCCCGGGCGCAGCCGATGCTGCAGCATCACGCCGAGCTGCACCCCGGCTGCCTCGCACGCCTCGACCAGGGCCGTGGCGCGCAGCAGGTCGACCTCCAGCGGCTTCTCCACCAACACATGCTTGCCAGCCTGCGCGGCCTGGCGCACGACCTCGAGGTGGGCGTTGGGGGGCGTGAGCACGAGCACGGCCTGCACGCTGGCATCGGCGAGGGCGTCGGCGAGCCGGGTGGTCAGGCGCGCCGAGGGCGGCAGGCTGGCGGCCTGCAGGCGCTGCAAGTCACGAGCGACGACCCAGGTCACTTCGACCTCGGCCGCCAGATCGAGCAGGCTGCGCAAGTGCGGCGCCGAGCCCAGCCCGGCCCCGACCACGGCCAGACGCAAGGGGGCTGCAGACCTCTTGGACATGCTCAACCGCAGGCAGTCTCAGGCGGCGCTCACTTGAACATGCCAGGCAACCACAGCGAGAACGCCGGCACGTAAGTGACGAGCAACAGGCAGACGGCCAGGGCACCGTAGAAAGGCAGGATCGATCGCATCACCTGCCCGACAGTGACGCCGCCGATGGCGCAGCCGACGAACTGCACCGTGCCCACCGGCGGCGTGTTCAGGCCCAGCGCGCAGTTGATGAGCATGATGATGCCGAACTGCAGCGGATCCATGCCGAACTGCATCGCGATCGGCAGGAAGATCGGCGTGCAGATCAGGATCGTCGCGGCCATGTCGAGGAAGGTGCCGAGCACGAAGAGCAGGACGTTGATCATCAGGAAGATGACCCAGGGTTCGCTGCTGATCGAGGTCATCAACGCGCCGGTCTTCTGCGGCACTTCGTACAGCGCCATGAAGTAGCCGAAGGCCGCCGAGATGCCGATCAGCAGCAGCACGACGCCAGTGGTCTTGCAGGCCTTGGCGCAGGCCTTGACGAAGTTGTGCCAAGACAAGGAACGGTAGACGAAGACGGTGATCAGCAGGGCCCAGGCCACCGCGATCGAGGCCGACTCAGTGGCCGTGAACGCGCCCGAGAGGATGCCGGCCAGGATGATCACCACCACCAGCAGGCCCGGCAACGAGGCGGCAAACGCGAGGCCGACTTCGCCCCAGCCGGGGAACTTGCCGCGCACCGGGTAGCCGCGCTTGACGGCCACGTAATAGGCTGCGCCGAGGTTGCACAGGGTGAGGATCAACGCCGGCACCAGACCGGCGAGGATCAGCCCGAGCACGCTCACCGACGCGATGCCCGAGGTGGCCAGGGTGTAGATGATCAGGGTGTGCGAGGTCGGCATGATGGCGCCGACCAGTGCCGCATGCGTGGTCACGTTGACGGCGTAGTCGGCGTCGTAGCCGTCCTTCTTCATCAGCGGGATCATCACCGAGCCGATCGCC
>JANNFB010000167.1:0-21570 GCA_031379365.1 Burkholderiales bacterium | reverse complement strand
TGCAGCTGTCCGACCACAGTGAGCGCAGCGAACGGCGGGAGTTCTGCAACGGGGCCGGCCAGCCGAGCATCGCAGGGCACCCGCAGCGCAGCGAAGGGCCAGCCGTTTGAGCCCCGTCCAGGCCGTGCCCGGCGCCTTGCTCGCGCCAATGCATGCATGCAGCGGCGGACGTTTGAGAACGTCCGCAATGGGCCGATCGGCAACAGTCAGCTTGATGCAGTTGACCGCCAATGAGTATCAGGTGGCCTGCCGGCCGAGTTCGATCTTGGCGATGGCGGCGCGGTGGACTTCGTCGGGACCATCGGCAAAGCGCAGGGTGCGCGCGGCGGCATAGAAGTAGGCCAGCGGAAAGTCCTGGCACATGCCTGCGCCGCCGTGCACCTGCATGGCCCAGTCGATGACCTGGCAGGCCATGTTGGGCGCCACCACCTTGATCATCGCGATCTCGGCCTTGGCCGCCTTGTTACCGGCCACATCCATCATCCATGCGGCCTTCAAGGTCAGCAGACGCGCCTGGTCGATCTGGCAGCGCGCCTCGGCGATGCGCTCCTGCGTGACGCCCTGGGCCGCCACGGTCTTGCCGAAAGCCACCCGCGACGAAGCGCGCCGGCACATCAGTTCAAGCGCTCGCTCGGCCAGGCCGATCAGGCGCATGCAGTGATGGATGCGGCCGGGGCCGAGGCGGCCCTGGGCAATCTCGAAGCCGCGGCCTTCACCGAGCAGCATGTTGCTGGCCGGAACACGCACCTTGTCGAAAGCCACCTCCATGTGGCCGTGCGGTGCGTCGTCGTAGCCGAACACGGACAGCGGGCGCAGCACCTTGACGCCGGGCGTGTCCATCGGCACCAGGATCATCGATTGCTGCGAATGGCGCGGCGCTTCAGGGTCCGTCTTGCCCATGAAGATCATGATCTTGCAGCGCGGGTCACCCGCCCCGCTGGTCCACCACTTGCGCCCGTTGATGACGTACTCATCGCCTTGGCGCTCGATGCGGGCTTCGATGTTGGTCGCGTCGCTCGACGCAACCGCCGGCTCCGTCATGGCGAAGGCGCTGCGGATCTCGCCGGCCAGCAGCGGCTCGAGCCAGCGCTTCTGGTGCTCGGGGCTGCCGTAGCGCACGAGCACTTCCATGTTGCCGGTGTCGGGCGCCGAGCAGTTGAAGACCTCGCTGGCCCAGGGCACGCGGCCCATGATCTCGGCCAGCGGGGCGTACTCCTGGTTGCTCAGGCCGGCGCCCTGGTCGCTGTGCGGCAGGAACAGATTCCACAGGCCGGCCGCTCGGGCCTTGGGCTTGAGCGCCTCGATCACCGTCAGCGGTGTCCAGCGTTTGCCCGCCGCGGTGTTGGCCTCGAGTTCCTGCCAGTAAGCCGGCTCGGCCGGGTAGACATGCTCGGCCATGAAGGCCGACACGCGTGCCTGCAGTGCCTGGGTGCGTTCAGAGAAACCAAAGTCCATGGGATGACCTCGTCGTCAGGATGAAGTGGTGGCTTGGCGCGCGAACTGCCAACCGAGCTGCGCCAGCGGCCGCACCCCCGTGGCTGCGCTGCGCGCATGCGCGCTCGATGCCGTGCCGTCCTCCACCCGCTTGGCAATGCCTTGCAGGATGGCGGCGATGCGGAACAGGTTGTAGGCCAAGTAGAAGTTCCAATCGGCCGCGAGGGCCTCGGCCGTGGCAAAGCCGGTGCGCAGGCAGTACGACTTCAGGTACTCGGCCTCCAGCGGGATGCCCAGAGCGGCATGGTCCAGACCACCGATGCCGCGGAAGGCGCCCGGTGGAATGTGCCAGGCCATGCAGTGGTAGGCGAAGTCGGCCAGCGGGTGGCCGAGCGTTGACAACTCCCAGTCCAGCACCGCCAGCACACGCGCTTCGGTCGGGTGAAAAACCAGGTTGTCGAGCCGGTAGTCGCCGTGCACGACGGCCACGCGGCTGTCATCGCGCGCGCTGGCCGGCATGTGGGCCGGCAGCCACGCCATCAGCCGATCCATCTCGTCGATCGGCTGGGTCGCGGAGAGGATGTACTGCTTGGTCCAGCGCGCAATCTGGCGCTCGAAGTAGTTGCCTGGTTTGCCGAAGTCGGCCAGGCCGGCGGCCGTGACGTCGACCTTGTGCAGCGCGGCGATGACGCGGTTCATCTCGTCGTAGATCGCGCCACGCTCTGCCTTGCTCATGCCGGGCAGTGACTGGTCCCACAGCACGCGGCCCTCGACCATCGACATGATGTAGAACGCGCGGCCGATCACGCCTTCGTCCTGGCACAGGGCCAGCATCTCGGGAACCGGCACGCCCTGGTCGGCCAATGCGGCCATCACACGGAACTCGCGTTCGACCGCATGCGCGGAAGGCAGCAGCTTGGCTGCCGGCCCGGGTTTGCTGCGCATCACGTAGCTGGCGCCCGGGGTGATCAGCTTGAAGGTCGGGTTGCTCTGCCCCCCCTTGAACTGCTGCACCGTCAGCGGTCTGGCAAAGCCGGGCAACTCAGCGATCAGCCACTCCTGCAGGCGGGCCGCGTCGAAGGATTGGGCCGCGGCGACGGGCTGGGTGCCGGTGAAGTTGTCCATGCGGCGGCCCTCAACGCCGCTTCGTGCGGCGTTGTGCGGTGCGGCGGGTCGGGGCGCAGGGCATGGGCGTGTGTCGTTGCGGCAGGGGGACGTTAGACAAGGGCCTCAGAAGTGAGGATTGTTGCACCCCACAGGGCCTGGCAGCGCGGCTGGGCAGGTGGGCCATGCTAGAGTCCAACGACTCACAAAAAGACACGTTTCAGCAGCGGCATGCACCTCGGTTGGCTCCAACTTTTCGTCGCGATCGCCGCCCTCGGGGCCGGCAACGCCGCCTCTGCCCTGGGGTTCGGACCGGTTCGCTCCACTGTCGTGCTCGGCCAGGCGCTCAACATCGCGGTGCCGGTCAATCTGGCCGACGGTGAGACCCTGACGAGCGAGTGCGTGAGCGCCGAAGTCGTGGCGGGCGATGTCAAGCTTCAACCCGGCATGGTTCGCGTGCGCGTGACCCAGGGCCGGGATGCTTCAGAAGGCGTGCTGCGCATCACCACGACCAGTGGCGTGGAAGAGCCGGTGCTGACGGTGACCGTCAGCGCTGGCTGCCCGCCGCGTCTCAGCCGCACCTTGGTCCTGCTGGCCGACCCGCCGCTGGTGTCGACCGCAACCGCCGCCGCCGAGGCGCCGGCCTTGCCCAGCGTGACGCCGTTGCCCGCCGCCGGCGTCACCCGCCCGACAACGCCGAACGCTGTCGCAGCACCTGCGCCCGCGCGCGCCACGCGCCCGGCGCCACCGACCCGCGCCGCGCGCGCGGCTGTGCAAACGCCGCCGGCGCGCACGGTGGTGGCAAACACGGCGCCGGCGGCGCCGGACGGGCAGGGCGGTGCGGCATCTGCGCCGGTTCGCAAAGCGGTCGCAAAGACCGAGCCCAAAGCCCGTTTGCAGCTCGACGGCGGTCAAGTCAGCTTGAACCAGGCCGCTGTGCTGGCCGCGCAGGAGCAAGCGTCTGCGGCGCGTGCCACCGCGGCGGCCGCCGAGGCAGCCGCTTCGGCGGCCGGCGAACGCATGCTGGCGATGGAGGCCGAGGTGGCGCGCGTGCGCGCGGAGGCCAAGGCGCAAACCGACGCCCTGGTGCAGTTGCGTCAACAACTCGCGCTCGACCGCGCGCAGCGTGATCAGCCGTCACTTTGGCTGATGGCGCTCCTGGGTGTGGCGGCGGTGCTGGCGGGCGTGGCGGCCTGGCTCGGCTGGCGCCTACGTCAACAAGCCAAGGTGGAGCGCAGCGCTGCGGGTGATTGGTGGGAGCGCGGTCCGGCTGGCAGCGCTGCAGCGGCCTCGCAGGCCGCTGATTTCCAGCCCTCGCAGATGGCGCCAGCGCCGCGCATGCCCTCCGCGCCGGCGCCATGGTCCGACAGCACGGACTCGCGCAATCACGAGGTCGATGTGCTGATCTCGCCGCAGACCGTGCCTGCGCCCACCTCGGTCACGATCCCCTCCCTGCCGCCCGTCTCGCCGACGCCCGAGCAGGACGAAGCCAGCCGCGCCATGAGCGTGGACGAGCAGATCGACCTCGAGCAGCAGGCTGACTTCTTCATTGCGCTGGGCCACGACGACGCGGCTATCGATCTGCTGATGGCGCACATGCGCAGTACGGGCGGGGGCAGTCCACTGCCCTTTCTCAAGCTGCTCGACATCCACCGCCGACGCGACCAACGCGAGGCCTACGAACGCACCCGTGTGCGCTTCAACCAGCGCTTCAACAGCGTGGCGCCCGAGTGGGACGCCGACCACAAGCTCGGTCGCACCCTGATGGACTATCCGCTTGCGATGGGCCGGGTGCAGCGCGCCTGGCCGTCGCCGCTGGATGCCATGGCAGAGATCGAAGCCTTGTTGTTCCGGCGCGGCGAAGAGGCCGAGTTGTTCGATTTGCCGGCCTACCAGGAAGTGCTGTTCCTGTACCAGATGGCGCGCGATCTGCACCAGACGGAAGACAACGGCACCGCGGACGTCGACGTGCTGTTGCCTATCGGTGGCCGTTCAGCGCCTGTGGAGGCGGCTGCGGGCACGATCGTTCTGCGGCCCGAGTTCAACGCCGGTGAACCGCTGTCGCTCGACCTCCATCTCGGCGTCGATCTCGACCTGACCACCGACCATGGCGATGCGGCTGCGGTGGCCGACCCCTTGGCCGTGCCAGAGCCGAAACTCACGCTCGAGCAGATCGACAATCCCAGCCCGCCCGAGCCCGAAGACTTCTGGGGCAGCAACCCCGACGCGCGCCCAACGCGTTGAGTTCGGGCCGGCGCGCCTAGACTTGCGCCAAACGGTCCAGGGCCAGCCGCAAGGTGTCGTCGCGTTTGGCAAAGCAGAGGCGCACGATGCGCTGTTCGTAGCCGGCGTCGTAGAACACCGACAAGGGAATCGCCGCCACACCGATCTCGCTTGTCAGCCGGCGGCAGAACGCCACCTCGTCCAACTCGCTGACGGCGCTGTAGTCGACACACTGGAAGTAGGTGCCTTCGCTGGGCAGCACGCGCAGGCGCGTGGCGGCCAGGCCAGCCCTGAACAGATCACGCTTGGCCTGATAGAAGGCGCTCAGACCCAGGTAGCTCGCAGGCGCGGCAAGGTAGCTGGCCAGCGCGACCTGCATCGGCGTGTTGACCGTGAAGACGTTGAACTGGTGCACCTTGCGGAACTCGGCCGTCAAGGCTGCCGGCGCCGCCACGGTGCCGATCTTCCACCCAGTGACATGGAAGGTCTTGCCGAAGCTCGAGACCACAAAGGCGCGTGCCGCCAGTTCGGCGTGGGCTGAAGCGCTGGCGTGGCGCTCCCCATCGAACACCATGTGCTCATAGACCTCGTCGCTGATCAGCAGCACGTCGGTCGGTCGCAGCAGGGCGGCCAGGCGGTCCATGTCGGCGGCGCGCCAGACCGTGCCGCTCGGGTTGTGCGGGCTGTTGACGATGATGGCGCGCGTGCGCGGCGACAGGGCCCGCGCGATGGCGTCGAAATCGGGCCGAAAACTGCCGGGTGTGAGGGCCACCCGCACCACCTTGCCACCGGCCAGCTCGATGTTCGGGCCATAACTGTCGTAGCACGGTTCCAGCACGATGACCTCGTCGCCCGGGTGTACGCAAGCCAGGATGGCCGTCAGGATCGCCTGGGTGGCGCCGGCTGTCACCGTGATCTCGCTGCCCGGGTCGTAGCGGTGACCGTAGCAAGCCTCGATCTTGGCGGCCACGGTTTCGCGCAGGGCCGGCACGCCGGCCATTGGCGGGTACTGGTTGTGTCCGGCGCGCATCGCGGCATTGACCGCATCGAGCAGGGCGGGATCGCATTCGAAATCCGGAAAGCCCTGGCCAAGATTGATCGCGCCGCGCTCCTGGGCCAGGGCCGACATCACGGTGAAGATGGTGGTGCCGACCTTGGGCAGGCGGCTTGGAAAGGAGGGTGTGCGCATCAGCATGTCATGGAGCATTGAATGAAGTCCAACAGGCGCCGCGGATCCGGCTCTGTCGGTTCGCCAGCGACGCCCCCTCGAGGGGAGGCGGCGCAGCCGCTACGGGGGTGGCTCATAACGCTGGATCGCTAGGCTCGCCGGCCGCGTCGCCGGCCATGGCCCGCAGAATGAGCGCGCGCGTCAGGCGGTCGGACAGCAACTCGGCAAAGCTGTAGACGAAATTGCGCAGGTAGGCGCCGCGCTTGAATGCGACCCGGGACACGTTCTGGCCGAACAGATGGCCAAGGGGGCGCACGACGAGGTCGCCTCCCACCGGCTCGTCGCGCACCGCCATCTCCGCCACGATGCCAACGCCCAGGCCGAGCCGGACATAGGTCTTGATGACATCGGAGTCGATCGCCTCGAGTACCACCTCGGGTGACAGCCGCGCACGCGCGAAGGCGGCGTCGATGCGTGCGCGTCCGGTGAAGGACGGGTGGTAGCTCACCAGCGGTTCGGCGGCCAACTGTTCCAGGGTCGGTCGCTCCGCGTTGGCCAGTGCGTGCGTGGCCGGCACCACCATCATGTGCTGCCAGGCGTAGCAGGGCAGGGTCACCAGTTCGTCAAAGCTCGCCAATGACTCGGTGGCCAGGCCGATGTCGGCGCTCTCGTCGAGCAGCATCTGAGCCACTTGCTCGGGCGTGCCTTGATGCAGGCTGACATTGACCTTGGGGAAACGCCGCCGCAGCAGCGCCACGGGTTCGGGCAGGACGTAGCGTGCCTGCGTGTGGGTGGTGGCAATCGACAACCGGCCAGCGTCATGCTTGCTGAACTCGTCGCCAATGCGCTTGAGGTTGCCAACCTCGCGCAAGATGATCTCCACCGACTTGAGCACCTGCTCGCCCGGCTCGGTGATGCGACGCAAGCGCTTGCCGTGGCGGGCAAAGATGTCGATGCCCAGTTCTTCCTCGAACTCGAGAATGGCTTTGCTGACCCCAGGCTGGGACGTGTGCAGGGCCTTGGCTGTCTCCGTCAGGTTCAGGCCACGGCGCACGGCTTCCTGAACGAAGCGGAACTGGTGCAGGTTCATGCCGCATCCCTCAGCGTCAGGGCAATCTCGGCCATGGCCGACACCAGTCGGGGCGCCTCGCCGACGGCCGGATGGAGCGTGAACGTCACCCGCTCATGGCGGGCGCGCAGTTCGTCCAGCAAGGGCGGCAAATCCTTGCGCACGTGCCCGCCGGCGCCCAGGAACAGGGGCAGGACATCGACCTGTTCGCAGCCCGCCGCCGCCAGTTCGCCCGCGGCGGTGCGGATGTCCGGTGCCATGAACTCCAGGAAAGCCAGGCACACCGGTTGCGCCGGGCGCTGGCTGCGCACAGCGGCGGCGACCGCCTCGAAGGGCAGCGCCCAGCGCGGATCGCGGGCGCCATGGGCGAACAACAACAGACCAGTTTTCATCGGAGGCGTCTAGCGATAGCGAACCAACCAGGCGAAGGCCGCCAGGGACAGCATCAGGTACAGCGTGCTGGGCGCCGCGGCCACCAGCCAGGGCGTCCAATCCCGCAACACGCCAAGGTGCCCAGCCACATTGTTGAGCAGGACGAAGCTGATGCCGAGCAGGATGCCGCCGAAGACCTTGTAGCTGACGCCGCCGGCGCGTGCCTGCAGGTAGGCAAAGGGCAGTGCGAGGGACACCATCACCAGACAGGCCAAAGGGTAGAGGGCCTTCTTCCAAAACTGAATGGCGTAGCGACTGACGGCCTGCTCCTGGCTCGACAGATGCTGGCTGTAGCGCCACAGCTCGATCGTCGACATGGTCGACACCGGCAAGACGGCCGCAGCGACCACGCCAGCGTCGAGCGCACTCGGCCAGTTCAGGCGGGCCTCGCGCTGCGTGGCCACGCGCAAGCCGTCGCCCGGGCCGCTCTGCGTCGGCCATGTAGTGAGCTCGGCATCGGCCAGGCGCCATTCACCACTGCCGATGCGTGCCTGGCGCGCCGACACGCGTGTGACCAGGCGGCTGTCGGCGTCGAACTCGAAGATTCGCACCCCTTCGAGAGTGCCGTCGGGGGTCGTGCGCAACACGTTCACCGACACGTTGCGGGCGCTGCCATCGGCAGCGATGCGGCGGTCCTTGAGCCAGGCACCGGTTCCGCCCAGCGTGCGACCGCCCGAGAATCGCGCTTTCAGATCGACGGCCGCACGCTCGCTCAAGGGGGCAACAAAATCCCCGACCGTGAAGGTGACGATGGCAAACATCGCCCCCAAGGCCGCGAGCAGGGCCAGCGCGCGGCCGGGCCCGAGCCCGCCGGTGCGCAAGATCGTGTACTCCGAGGCCTGCGCCATGAGGGCCAGCGAGAAGATGGTGCCGATCAGCACAGCGATCGGGAACAGCTCATAGAAGTGGCCCGGCAACTCGAGCAAACCTGCCAGCACCGCATAAGCGATGGTGTAGCCGTTCTTGCCGACATCGGCCAGTTCGTCGACGAAGTCGATGAAGAAGAACAGTGACAAGAATGCCAGCGCGACGAAGAACACCGCCGACGCAATGTCGCGGTACAGGAGGCGACGAACCGTCCTCATGCGTCGGCCGTCGCGCGGCGCGGACGCCAGCGCAAGACCGTGGCGTGATCACGCCACCACAGCAGCGCCAACGCCAGGGCGAAGGCGCCGCCATGCAGACCCACGAGGGCGCCGCCCATCGTGAAACGGCCGCCGCTGACCCAGGCCTGGCTCAGGTTGATGAAGTTGTAGTACACGACGAAGCCCAGCAGCGCCAACAGCAGGTTCCAGTTGCTTGCCCGCCGGGGGTTGGTTGCCGCCAAGCCAATGCCGAGCAGCAGCAGATTGGCGGCGCCGCACAGCAGACCGATGCGCCAGACCAATTCGCCTTGATTGCGCAGGCTCGGTGCGCGCAGCAGCTCGATGCTGCGCATGGCGCGCGCCGGGCGTTCATCGGCGCTGCGCGTGATGCGTTCGCTGGCCAACAGGCGATAGCTATCGAAGCTGGACAGCAGCTTGTCCCCGTTGGCGCTGTCGGACTCATTGCGTTGACCACGCTCGAGCACCAGCCAGCGCTCGCCGTCGATGGTTTCCAGGTGCCCGCCGCGGGCCGAAGTGACCGACTCGCGGGTGCCGTTGTTGGCGAGAATGAAGACGTTGCGTGCGTTGGCCGCGTCCGGGCTGTCGCGCTCGATGAAGAACACGCGTTTGCCATCGCGGGAGGTCTGGAACACCCCCGGGGCAACGCGCGACAGGTCAGAACGCTGCTGGTAGCGCATGCGCAAGTCGGTGCTTTGCTGGTTGCCCCAGGGCCAGACGAACAGCACCAGCAGGGCGACGACCAGCAGCACCGGCCAGCCCATGCGCAGCACCGGGCGCACGAAGCGGGTCAGGGCAATGCCGCTGGCAAACCAGATGGCCATCTCGCTGTCGCGGTACATGCGACCGAGCGTGGCCACCACCGCAATGAACAAGGACAGCGCCAGCATCGTCGGCAAGTGGCCCAGCGCGGTGAACCCCAGCAGCAGCACCACGTCTTGCGGGGCGACGACACCGCCTGCCGCCTGGCCCAGGGTGCGGATCAGCATCATCGTCAACACGATGGTGAGGATGACGATGAGCGTTCCGCCGAAGGTGCGGGACAACTCCCGGCGTATCGTTGTATCGAATAACATCTGCCGACCCAAGAACCTCTGCTCATTATGGACTTCAACACTCAGATTTCACCCGCGGCTGGCCTGGCCAACCAGATGGCGGACGCCTTGCTGGTGGTGGTGGTCGGCACAAGCGTGCCGTCGGCCCTCGACAAGCCAGTGGCGGCGCTGCTGGCCGATGCCGTCAAGCAAGGCGACTTCGAGTTCAAGGCGGGGCGCTGCCTGTACTTGCACCGACCAAGCGGGGTCAAGGCCGCGCGCCTGAGTTTCGTCGTGGCGGCAGACGGCTCGGCCAAAGCCTTCAAGACCGCGCTGGTCACCGCCATCGGTCCGCTCAAGGGCCTGGGTGTCGTCAAGCTGGCAGTGGCGAGTGTGGGCGGCGAGGCTCTGACGGCCGCGCATGCGGAGGCCCTCGTCGCCGCGGTGGGAGACACGGTCTACCTGTACCGCCACACCAAGCCGAGCGCGGCTGCGGCGCCCAAGCTGGCCAGCGTGGTGCTGCTGGCTGCCAAGGCACAAGCGGCCGCCGTCACTCGGGGTCTGTCGCAGGGCCAGGCCGTGGTGGCGGGGGTGAACTTGGCGCGTGAATGTGCCAACCGTCCTGGCAACCATGCCACCCCCAGCTACCTGGCGAATGAGGCGAAGAAGTTGGGCAAGCAGTTCGGCTTCAAGGTCGAGGTGTTCGACCGCAAGCAGATCGCCAAGATCGGCATGGGCTCCTTCCTGGCGGTGGCGCAAGGCTCGGAGGAACCGCCTCGCTTCATCGTCATCCACTACAGCGGCGCGGCCAAGACGCAGGCGCCGATCGTGTTGGTGGGCAAGGGCATCACCTTCGACAGTGGCGGCATCTCGCTCAAGCCCGGCGCCGAGATGGACGAGATGAAGTACGACATGGGCGGTGCCGCCAGCGTGCTTGGCACCCTGCGTGCGATTGGCGAGTTGCAACCCAAGGTCAACGTCGTGGCCCTGATCCCGAGCTGCGAGAACATGCCCAGCGGCAGCGCGGTCAAGCCGGGTGACGTGGTCACCAGCCTGTCGGGCCAGACCATCGAGATCCTCAACACCGATGCCGAAGGGCGCTTGATCCTGTGTGATGCCTTGACCTACGCTGAGCGCTTCAAGCCGGCGGCCGTGATCGACGTTGCGACCCTCACCGGGGCCTGTGTAGTTGCCCTCGGCCACCACCACTCCGGCTTGTTCTCCAGCGACGACACGCTGGCCGGCGACTTACTGGCCGCCAGCCGCAGCGCGCTCGACCCGGCCTGGCGCATGCCCTTGGACGACGAGTACGACGAGGGGCTGAAGAGCCACTATGCCGACATGGCCAACATCGGCGGTCGCGCCGGAGGAGCCATCACCGCTGCCAAGTTCTTGCAGCGCTACACCGCCAAGTACGCCTGGGCCCACCTCGACATCGCTGGCACGGCATGGAAGAGTGGTGCCGCCAAGGGCGCAACCGGGCGGCCGGTGGCTTTGTTGACGCACTTTGTGCTGGGTCGGGCCGCGGCCTGAGCGATCGGCTGACGCGCCATGAAGGTGGAGTTCCACTCGGGCGTTGCCGACAAGTTGGGCTCGGCTTGCCGTTTCCTGCGCAAGGCCCAGGATGCCGGCGCCACGGTGGTGGTCTGCGGCGACGGCGCGACGCTCGACCGCCTCGATGTCGCCTTGTGGACCTTCGAACCGCTGGCCTTCGTTGCCCACACGCGGGTCAAGGGCACCGACCTGCCAGCCGCGCCCGCAGCTGCTCAAGCGTGGCTGACAGACAACAGCCGCAGCGTCGCGTGTCGCGAGGTGTTGCTCAACCTCGGCCCTGACATGGTCGATGGTTGGGAGGAGTTCGCGCGGGTCGTCGAGATCGTCTCCGCCGAACCCGCCGACGCCGATGCGGGCCGCGGGCGCTGGCGCCAGTACAGCAGCCGGCCCGGCCTCAAACTGATTCACCAGCCGCGGGTGCCGGGCGCATGACTTCGCCGCGCGGCGCCCTGCCGACTCTCACCGAGGTGATCGAGATCGAGGCCGAAGCGCTGGTCTCAGGCTTTGGCCCCGCCGTGTTGACGACCGAGTCACTTCCGCTGGACGAACGCGCCCCCGCGTCTGTGGACCCAGCGGTCGCTTTGACCACCCAGGTCCTTGAAACGCTGCGCCCACGCCTCGACGCGTTGCTGGAAGCCCGATTGCAGGCGGTGATTGCGCCGCAACTCGCCCGCCTGACGCATGATGTTGTGGACAGCCTGCGTGGTGAACTCGCCGCGGCCATGCGCGCGCTGGTGGCCCAGGCCGTTGATGACTTGCTGGCCCGCCGCCGCAAACCTTGATGGGTGGAGGCCTGGGCCGACTGGCGCGGCACGCCGCATGCAACCCTTTGGCTCAGCGGCAGTGCGGCATCCGCAGTAACCCGATGCGGTTTGAGGCTCCTTTTTGGGGTATCGTGTCGGGCGTTGAGAAATCCTCTCGAATAGTCCCTCAACATCCTCAACAGGAGATTCCTTTCATGCAAATCAAGATGCTCCCGATCGTTGCCGCTGCCGTTGCGTTCATCGCCGGCTCGGCGTATGCCCAAGACATGGTCGTCAAGATCGGTCACGTTGCTCCCACCAGCGGCGCCATCGCCCACCTGGGCAAGGACAACGAGAACGGTGCCCGCATGGCCATCGACGACCTGAACGCCAAGGGCGTGATGATCGGCGGCAAGAAAGCCAAGTTCGAACTGCTGGCTGAAGACGATGCTGGTGATCCGAAGCAAGGCACCGCAGCGGCGCAGAAGCTGGTCGACGCCAAGGTCAATGGCGTCATCGGTCACCTGAATTCGGGCACCTCGATTCCCGCCTCCAAGATCTACAGCGACGCTGGCATTCCGCAGATCAGCCCGTCGGCCACCAACCCCAAGTTCACCCGCAATGGCTACAAGACCACGTTCCGCGTGGTCGCTGACGACGTCCATCTGGGCGGCACCCTGGGCCGCTACACAGTCAAGCAACTCAAGGGCAAGAGCATCGCCGTCATCGACGACCGCACGGCCTACGGCCAAGGCGTCGCTGACGAGTTCGAGAAGGGTGTCAAGGGCGCTGGCGGCAAGACCGTCGCGCGCGAGTTCACCAACGACAAGGCCACGGACTTCACCGCTATCCTGACCTCCATCAAAGCCAAGAAGCCCGACGTGATCTTCTTTGGCGGCATGGACGCGGTGGCCGGCCCGATGATGCGCCAGATGAAGCAGTTGGGCATCAAGGCCAAGTTCGTCGGTGGCGACGGCATCTGCTCTTCGGAGTTGCCCAAGCTGGCTGCGGGCACCATGGACGATGGCCAAGTGGTGTGCGCCGAAGCCGGTGGTGTTGAAGGCGCCGCCAAGAAGTCGATGGACGACTTCTACGCCGCCTACAAGAAGAAGTACAACGACGAGGTGAAGGTCTACGCTCCCTACGTTTACGACGCCCTCAACGTGATGGTCGCGGCCATGGTCAAGGCGGGTTCAGCTGAACCCGCCAAGTACCTGCCGGTGCTGGCCAAGACCGAGGGCTACAAGGGTGTCACCGGTACGATCGGCTTCGTCGACAAGGGCGACATCAAGAACGGCGCTCTGACCTTGTACACCTACAAGGCGGGCAAGCGCGACCAGATCGCCGTGGTGCGCTGATCGTCAAACGCTCTCCTGACAGAGCCAACGCCCGCGAAAGCGGGCGTTTTTCATGGTCGGGCGGTTACAGCGTCGCCAAATCGCCAAATCGACACACTCAGTCGGGCGCCCTCAGTCGGGGCTATGGGCGGGGCCGGAAGAACGCAATCATTCGTTTGCCACTTCTTCGGGAGCTTTCCATGTCGCATCCAAACCATGCACCCCTCGTCGCCGATCAAGGCGCTTCGGTTATTCGCACTAACGAAGGCTCGCCGCCCGTGCACATTCCGCCGGGTCACGTCGGCCCGGTGGTGCTGCCGGGCACAGGCCGCATGGTCTGGTGGACGGGCAGGGTCGCCATCGGCCTGCGCCACCAGGCCACCCGCAACTTCGGTCCGATGTCCCAGTCCGCGCTTTGGGTCCAACGCTTGATGTTGACGCGCCAAGGTCGAGCTTTGGCCAGCGTCTGATGCGCGCCTAGGTGTTTTGCCGGGGCGGGCAGAGGCACGGCACGCACCGTGTTCCGCTATCCTGAGCAGCCCTACGTGGAAGCTGTTCGGAGTGCTGAAATGAACTTCTCGATGATCCGTTCCTTGGCTGGCCTGTCGCTCGTTGCCACGGCCCTTGCAACACAAGCGGCCGACCTGCGTGTGCAGTGCTATTCCGACGGCAATGAGTGCGAAGTCACGGGAGACCTTGCCAAGCGCTTCGAAGCCGCGAATCCTGGCGCTAAGGTGATCATCGACAAGGTGCCGTACAAGGCCGTCCTCGAGACCTTGCCGGTGCAACTGGCGGCGGGCGAAGGCCCCGACATTGCCCGTGTCACTGACCTGGGCGGTCTCAACAAGTACTACCTCGATCTGACGCCGCATCTGAGCCCGGCGCGTCAGAAGGCTTGGGCCAGCAGCTTCGCATCGACCTTGCCCTGGTTCCGCGCCGGCCCGGCCGACAAGGGCATCTATGGCCTGATGTCGCAGCTGACAGTCACCGGTGCATTCGTCAACAAGACCCTCTTCGAACAAGCCAATGTGCCGCTGCCGGGGGACAAGGCGACGTGGGACCAATGGATGGCGGCCGCCGACAAAGTGGCCAAGGCGACCAAGACACCCTTCGCGATGGCCATGGACCGAAGTGGTCACCGTTTCTCGCCCCTCGCGGTGGCCTACGGCGCAAAGATCTTTGGTGCCAATGGCGCACCGACCATCGATGCCGGCTACCAGGCTGCAGTGAAGAAGTTCGTCGATTGGAACAAGACCGGCCTGATGCCCAAGGAAGTGTGGGGCGGCATCGGCGGCTCACAGTACCGTGACGCGTTCGAGGAGTTCGCCAACGGACGTGTGGTGATGTTCTATTCAGGTTCGTGGCAGATCAAGCGCATGGACACCCAAGTGACCAAGTCCTTCCACTGGATCGTGGTGCCGCCGCCCTGCGGCCCGGCCGCGTGCACTGCCATGCCGGGCGGCGCCGGTTACGTCGCCTTCAAGAGCACCAAGCAGCCTGCCTTGGCGGCCAAGTTCCTCGACTTCCTGGCCGCTGACGCCAACTACAGCGAGTTGATGGCGCGCACCGAGAACATTCCGGCCAGCCTGCCCGTCGCCAAGGCGGGCGTGCCGTACAAGGTGTCGGCGCTGTCGAGCTCCGCGCTCGACGCCTTCGTGGCCGCCGTACCGAAGATCGCCCAGCCCAACTACGCCTTGCAGGGCTACCGGTTCAATCGCCCGGTCTACAACGCGACGGCGCAGCGGGTCGGCCAGGCGATTGTCGGCGAACTGAGTGTCGACGACGCGCTCAAGCGCATGGCGACGGACATCGACGACCAGGTCAAGGCAGCGAGCAAGTAGAACCGCTGCCCGGCCCCGCGCGGGCCGGGCGCCGGGCACACCCGATGCGCCAATCTGCGCGGACGCCATGGCTCTTTCTCGGGCCCAACCTCGTCATCTTCGGCGTCTTTACCTTCCTGCCGATTTTCATCAACCTGTACTACGCCTTCACGGGTGGTGTGCAGCTCTATCCGCGCGACCGGCCCTACGTCGGCTTGGAGAATCTGGCCACGCTACTCGAGTGCGGCAGCTACTTCGACCCCGCGAGTTGCAAGAAGGACATCTTCTGGCGCGCAGTCTGGAACACAGCGCGTTTCTCGGTGTTCCAGGTCTCGTTGATGGTGCTGTTCAGCCTGATCACGGCCCTGGTCTTGAACCGCAAGATCATCGGTCGCGGCTTCTGGCGCGGCGTGTTCTTCTACCCGGTGCTGCTTTCACCGGTGGTTGTCGCCCTGATCTGGAAGTGGATCCTGCAGCGCGAGGGCCTGCTCAACGGCGTGATGACTGCCGCGGGCGCCGAGCCGGTGCTGTGGCTGGCTGAACCGGGTTGGGCTTTCTCATGGGTCATCTTCGTGACGATCTGGGCCCACATGGGCTTCTACACGCTGATCCTTTTGGCGGGGCTGCAAGCAATACCCGCCGACCTGTATGAAGCCGCGCAGATGGACCGCGCGTCGCCCTGGCGCACGCTGCGGCGCATCACCTTGCCGCTGCTCTTACCCAATCTGCTGGTGGTGCTGGTGCTGGCGGCGATCCGTGCGGTGCAGACTTTCGACGAAGTCTTCGTGTTGACCGGTGGCGGCCCCGGTTCGGCTACCACGTTCGTGGTGCAGTTCATCTACCAGACGGGTTTCCAGGAGCAGGTCCGGCTCTACGGCCTAGCTGCCGCAGGTTCGCTGCTGCTGGCCCTGGCGCTGATCCTGTTGACGCTGATCCAGCTGCGCGCGACGCGAGCCGACCAGGCCGGGGAGCGCGCGCGGTGAACGCGCTGGCCTTCCTGACGCGAACGCGCGGCCGCCGCGCCCTGGACTGGACCGATTGGCTGTCCTACGTCTACTTGGCGCTCGGCCTGTTCCTGATGTTCGGTCCGGTCCTGTGGTTGGTGATGTCGTCGTTCAAGACCGAGGCCGCGCTGACCGAGTTCCCGCCCGGCTTGCTGCCTTATGGCCAGAAGCAGGTCGCGGTGCCCGGCGAAGACAGACTCAAGCCGGTCTACCGCGTCAAGCTGCCCGATGGCAGCGTACGAGAATTGCCTGAGCTGCGCCGCATCGGCCTGGTGGCCACGCATGTCGACCCGGCGCAGCCCGACGTGCCGATTCGCGTCAACATCAAGGACCGGGAGCCGGTGCGCGAATTCCGCCTGGCGACGGAGAACTACACCGACCTCGGCGGCAAGTTGAACTTCGGCCTGTACTTGTGGAACTCCGTCTTCATCACCGTCGTCGCGACGGTGCTGACCTTGCTCTTCAACTCGATGGCCGCCTTCGCGCTGTCGAAGTACAAGTTCCGCGGCCGCTCGGGTGTGTTTCTGCTGATCCTGGCCACGCTGATGGTGCCGCCGGCAATCGTGCTGGTGCCGAACTTCCTGGTCGTCTCCGAACTCGGCTTGCTCAACAGCCTGTGGGGCGTGATCTGGCCCGCGGTGGCCACGCCGACCGGCGTGTTCCTGCTGCGCCAGTACATGCTGACAATTCCCGACGAGCTGCTCGAGGCCGCGCGCATGGACCATGCGGGTGAGTGGCGCATCTATTGGCGCATCGTGCTGCCGCTGTCGGCCCCCGCGCTTGCGGTGCTGGCGATCTTCTCGACGATGTGGCGCTGGAACGACTTTCTCTGGCCGTTGATCGTGCTGAGCAAGTCGGAGAAGTTCACGCTGCAACTGGCCCTCAACGCCTTCCAGGGTGACCTCGTCACGCAGTGGAACTACCTGCTGGCGATGACGGTGATCACGCTGCTGCCGATCACGCTGGTCTTCGCCTTCCTGCAGAAATACATCGCCCAGGGCATCGCCTCGGCCGGAGTCAAGTAAGCCATGGCCTCGCTGCAACTCAAACAAGTGGTCAAGTCCTTCGGTGAGACGAAGGTCATCCACGGCCTCGATCTGCAGGTCGACGACGGTGAGTTCGTGGTCTTCGTCGGCCCCTCGGGCTGCGGCAAATCCACGCTGCTGCGCCTGATCTGCGGGCTGGAAGAAGTCACGTCGGGCGATCTGCTGCTTGACGGTCAGCGCGTCAATGATGTCGGCGCCGCCGACCGCGGACTGGCCATGGTGTTTCAGTCCTATGCGCTGTATCCGCACATGACGGTGTACCAGAACATGGCGTTCGGCCTGGAGAACATGGGCACGCCGCGCGATGTGGTGCAGAGCAAGGTCGGCGCTGCGGCCAAGCTGTTGCAGCTCGACGCGCTGTTGCAACGCAAGCCAACCCAGTTGTCTGGCGGTCAACGCCAGCGCGTGGCGATCGGCCGCGCCATCGTGCGCGAACCCAAGATCTTCTTGTTCGACGAGCCGCTGTCCAACCTCGATGCCGAGCTGCGCGTCACCATGCGCGGCGAGATCACTGCACTGCACGCCCGCCTCGGTGCCACCATGATCTACGTCACCCATGATCAGGTTGAGGCCATGACGATGGCCGACAAGATCGTCGTTTTGCGCGCTGGCCGCATCGAGCAGGTCGGCTCGCCATTGGATCTCTACAACCGCCCGGCGAACCGATTCGTCGCCGGCTTCATCGGCTCGCCGCGAATGAATTTCGTGCCGGCAGGACTGGCCGGCGTCGAGGGCCGGGCCCACGAGCTTGGCGTGCGTCCGGAGCACCTCGAGCTGACGCCCAGTGCCGACGCCTTTGCACTCCCGATGCGCATCACGCAGGTCGAACAATTGGGCGGCCATGCCTTGCTGTACGGCCGCTTGCCCGACGATG
The DNA here is from genome assembly GCA_031379365.1 of Burkholderiales bacterium. Lineage (GTDB taxonomy): Bacteria > Pseudomonadota > Gammaproteobacteria > Burkholderiales > Burkholderiaceae_C > CADEEN01. The sequence goes on along the minus strand of JANNFB010000167.1, from coordinate 3,625 downwards.
CCACGACGCTGACCGCCCAGGTCACCGGTCAGCATCCGGCCCAGCCGGGTGACGCGATCACGCTGCATGCGCCACGTCGGGCCTGCCACCACTTCGACGCCAACGGCCTGCGACTGCCCGCCACCACATGACGCCGTTTCGCCGGGCCGAGTTGCTGAGCGCCGATGGGCATGGCATCGTGTTGGCGCTCGATGCGGGCTGGCAGGTGCGGGTGTCCCTGGTGGCCGTGGGCTTGGGCCGCGTGTTGATGCTGCCCCCACAGGGTCTGCGCGAGCCCCGCACTTGGTCCGTGATCGACAGGCCGGGCGCGGACCCCTGGCGCGGCCAAGACCGGGTCACGCTGTTCGCCGGAGCCCCGCCTGCGCGCCTCACCCGCGACGGTGGCGAGTGGCTGCTCAGCGATGACCTGTTGCGGGTGCGTGTCTCACTTGATCCCTTCCGGCTGGCGTGGGAGCAGTGGGGCGGCATGCATTGGCAACGCTGCTGCACGGACCGAGGAACTTTCGGCTACGGCGGCGCCAGCCACAGCGGGCTGGCGTGCCATTGGCAGCAACGCGATGAGCATGATCAGTACTACGGCCTGGGTGACAAGACCGGCCCTTTGAACAAGGCGGGGCGGCGTTTTCGCACCCGGCAACTCGACGCCCTCGGCTACAACGGCGAGACCTCCGACCCGCTGTACAAGCACTGGCCCTTCTTCATCGGCCGTCGCGCCGACAGTGGCATCGCCTACGGCATCTACTACGACACCCTGGCAGAGTGCACATTCGATTTCGGCCAGGAGTTCGACAACTACCACGGCTTCTACCGCACCACGGAAGTTGCGGATGGTGACATCGACTGCTACGTCATGGCCGGGCCCGATATCGCAGGGGCCTTGGCGCGCTTTGTCGCGCTGGTCGGAGGCACCGCCATGCCACCCCGATGGAGCCTGGGTTATGCCAACACGGCGATGGCACTCGCCGACGTGCCCGACGCGCAGGCGCGCATCGGTGATTTCCTGGCCACGGCGCAGGCACTGCAGTTTCCGCTCTCGGCCTTCCACTTCGGCTCCGGTTACTCAAGCCGGGGCAAGCGCCGCTACGTCTTCACCTGGAACCTCGACAAGTTCCCCGAGCCGGCCGCGCTGTTGAAAGCCTTTCGTGATGCCGGCGTGCGCACGGTGGCCAACATCAAGCCCTGTCTGCTCGACGACCATCCCGCGTTCGAAACCGTGGCCGCGACGGGTGGCTTTGTGCGGGAGGAGGGCGGTGACGTCTGTCTGGACCCCTACTGGGACGGCTGGGGTGCGCACCTCGATTTCACCAAAGAGAGTGACCGCCAGTGGTGGCAGGACAGCCTGCAACGAGAAGTGCTCGACCTGGGCTTCGATGCCGGCTGGAACGACAACAACGAGTACCCGATCTGGCGCGAGTCGGGCGTGACCCACGCGGAGGGCACGCCGCTGCCGATCCACCGTTCGCGGCCGCTGCACGCGCTCCTGATGACCCAGGCCACTGCGGAGCGCCAGCAAGCGCTCCGCCCGGCAGAGCGGACATACACCGTCACCCGCGCCGGCCCGCCTGGCATCCAGCGCCTGGCGCAGACCTGGTCGGGGGACAACACCACCAGCTGGCACACGTTGCGCTGGAACCAACGCATGGCGCAGACGATGAGTCTGTCGGGCCTGTTCAACATCGGTCACGACATCGGCGGCTTCTTCGGGCCGGTGCCCGATGCCGAATTGCTGACGCGCTGGACGCAGGCGTGTTGCCTGTTGCCGCGCATGATCATGAACTCCTGGAAGGCCGATGGCAGCGTTAACTCGCCGTGGTTGCATGCCTCGGCTACCGAGTCGATCCGCGCGGCGGTGCGCCTGCGTCTGCAGCTGATGCCCTACCTGTACACACTGATGTGGCAGGCCGCGCAGCAGCACCGACCGGTCGTGCGACCGACCTTCTTCGACTTTCCTGACGACGCGAACTGCTGGGGTGAAAACGACGAGATGATGATCGGCCCCGCCCTGCTGGTGGCCCCCGTCTTCGAACCCGGTCAGCGCGAGCGAACGCTGTACCTGCCCGCCGGGGCCCATGCGCCGGGTTGGTATGACTTCTGGAGCGGGCATTACTGGGCCGGTGGCGTCAGCGTCACCGTGCTGGCGCCTCTGGACCGGCTGCCCCTGTTCGTTCGCGCCGGCGCATTGCTGCCCACCACGGACACGGATGACGACAGGCTACTCACCGAAGAGCCGAGCCGTGCGCTGCGCTACTACCCACCGCCCAAAGGCGTTGCGCCGAGCCAGTCGAGCGCGGAGCTGTATGAAGACGATGGGCTGCAGGCCAGCCACAGCATCGAAAAGCAAACGGTCCAGCGTTTCGAGGCCGGGGCCGATGACGCCGGCTTGCGTCTGCGGGCCAGCCAGTCAGGCAGCTGGCCCTTGCCCTGCACCCAGCTGCGCTTGGTGCTCCCGCCCGACGAGTCGCGCTCCGTGGCTTTCGACAGCGGCAGCGTGAACTGGGTGCAATGACGCCCTGGCCATGGCTGGGTGACCCGCAGGCCACCTCGCTGCGGCGGCAGACCTTGCGCGAGTTGCTCGGTCCGCTGCCCGCTCTGGATGGCGCCCCCGACGGTTTGCTGTTGGCAACACAAGACTTGCCCAGCGCCCGCTTGGAACACTGGCGTTTGCGGCTGAATCGAGACGAGGCCGTGCCGGCGCTGTTACTCTTGCCGAAGGATCAGCCACCGCGCGGTCTCGTGCTCTACAACCATGCCCACGGCAACAACTTTGCCATCGGCAAAGACGAGCTCTTGGCGGGCCGACCCGCGCTGCAGTCGCCGCCCTATGGCGCGGTCCTGCCGGGCCTGGGCCTGGCGGTGCTGGCCATCGACCATTGGTGCTTCGGCGAACGTGGCCAACGGCAAGAGCGCGCCTTCGTCAAGCAACTGCTGTGGGAGGGGCGCTCGCTGTGGGCCTACCGTGTGCACGACACGCTGACGGCATTCGACTGGCTGCGTCGCCAGCCCCGCTTCGCCGAGCTGCCATGCGTCAGCCTGGGTTTCTCGATGGGCAGCGCAATGGCGGTGTGGACGGCCGCCTTGCAACCCGCCATCGATGTCTGCATCGATCTGTGCGGCCTCGCCGAGTACGACGCACTGCTGGCCAACGGCGCACACGATCTGCATGGCGAGTACTTCTTCGTGCCCGGCCTGCGTCGAGAGTTCTGTGCCGCCGAAATCGCCGCCCTCATTGCGCCCCGACACCACCTTTCTATGGCGGGCGCTGATGACCCTTTGACACCCGCGGCCGGCCTCGCCAGCGTCGACGCGTTGCTGCGTGATGCCTACCGCCATTGCGGCCGCCCCGACGCGTGGCGCCAGCAGGTGGGCGATGGAGGTCATCAAGAAACTGCGGCGATGCGCAGCGAAGTGCTCGCGGCCTGCCTTCGCATCCCGGGAGCTTCGTTGTAGCCCAACGCGGCCTCGAAGAGGGCGGGCACGGTGCTGTGGCGGAGGGAGCGGGATTCGAACCCGCGGGGGGCTATTAACCCCCACACGCTTTCCAGGCGTGCGACTTAAACCACTCATCCATCCCTCCGGGGACAGGGCGGCGAGTTTAGCTGACGGGGCTCAGGGCATGGGCTCGCAG
>JANNFB010000158.1:0-9026 GCA_031379365.1 Burkholderiales bacterium | reverse complement strand
GGTCTCGATCACCTACCCCGGGGCGTCGCCCGACACCGTCGAGCGCGAACTCGTGACGCGGCTGGACAAGCTGCTGTTGTCGATCTCGGGCGTCGACCGCCTGCTGGCCACGGCGCGCGAGGGCAGCGCCCAGTTCCTGGTCTTCTTCTCGTTCTCGAAGAACCTGATCGAGGCCGCCGACGAAGTGCGCAACGCCATCGGCAGCGTGCGCTACAAGCTGCCGGCCGAGATCCGCGAGCCCATCATCACGCGCGCCGACCCGGGCGCTCAGCCGGTGATGCAGCTGGCGCTGTCGTCGACGTCGCAAAGCCACGCCGACATCTCGCGCCTGGCCGAAGACACCCTGGCCGACAAGTTCCGCGGCCTGCCCGGCGTCTCCACCGTCAACGTCAACGGTTCGCTGCGGCGCGAGCTGACCGTGCTGCTGCATGCCGAGAAGCTGCGCGAGTTTTCCATCTCGGTGGCCGAAGTCACGGCGGCACTGCGCGCGCAGAACACCAACGCGCCGGTCGGCAAGGTGCGCGGCGTGCTGGAGGACCAGAGCATCCGCTTGGTCGGCCGCCTGGAAACACCGGCCGAGTTCGAACAGGTGGTGCTGCGCCGCCGCCCCAACGAGTTGTTGCGCCTGGGCCAGGTGGCGACCGTGGCCGACGGCTTTGCCGAGCAGACCGGCCACTCGCTGCGCAACGGCCGACCCAACGTCGGCATCTCGGTCTCGCGCTCGCGCGACGCCAGCACCGTCAGCGTGGCTAGGCAAGTGCGCAGCACGGTGGACGAGATCAAGAAATCGCTGCCCGCCGGCACCGCACTTGAGATCACGCAAGACGGCGGCAAAGAGGCCGAGAACAGCCTGAACAACGTCATCCATGCCCTGGTCTTCGGCGCCGGTTTGACGATCTTCGTGGTCTACGTCTTCCTCAACTCCTGGCGCTCGACGCTGATCACGGCGCTTTCGCTGCCGACGTCTGTGATCGCCAGCTTCATCGCCGTCTGGCTGGCCGGCTTCACGCTCAATTTCATGAGCCTGCTCGGCTTGTCGCTGGCCATCGGCGTGCTGATCGACGATGCCATCGTGGTGCGCGAGAACATCGTGCGCCACCTCGAGCGTGGCGCCACGCGCATCGATGCCGCCCTCAAGGGCACGGCCGAGATTGGCCTGGCGGTGGCGGCAACCACCTTCTCCATCGTCGCCGTGTTCGTGCCGGTGGCTTTCATGGACGGCATCTCGGGCCAGTGGTTCAGGCCCTTTGCCATCACCGTCGTGGCTTCGGTGGTGGTCAGCTTGTTCATCTCCTTCACCCTCGACCCGATGTTGTCGGCTTACTGGGGCGACCCGCCGGGCCATGAGAAGGCGCCCAAGCGCGGTATCAGCGCGCTGCTGGCGCGCTTCAACCTCTGGTTCGATCACCAGGCCGACCGCTACGGGCACCTGATCGCCTGGGCCCTGCACCACCGGCGCTGGATGTTCTTCCTGGCCATCGTCACCTTCGTGGGCGCGATCGGGCTGCACGCCAAGTTCGGCGGCTCGAGCTTCCTGCCGGCCTCGGATGCCGGTGTGCTGGCCATCGACGTGCGCGTGCCGGCGTCGTCGAGCCTGGACTACGCCAAGCGCAAGGTCGAGGCGGCCGCCGCGCTCGCCCGCAGCGTGCCTGAGACCGTGGCCACCAACGCCTTCGCCAACCCGAACGGCGGGCGCGTGTATGTCGACATCGGCAAGAGCACGGAGCGCAAGCGCAGCCACGTGGTCATCGCCCAGGACCTGCGCGCGCTGACGGCGCGCCTGGTGGGCGCCGAGTACGTGGTGCTGGAAGACTTCAACATGGGCGCGCAGAAGCCGGTGCAGGTGCGTTTCACCGGCCCTGACTCTCGCAAGCTGCTGGAGATCACCAACGAGTTCGTCACGCGCCTGCGCCAGGTGCCGGGGGCGGTGGATGTCGGCCTGTCGGAGCAGGATCCGCAGAACGAGTTGAAGATCGAACTCGACCGAGGCCTGGCCAATGCGCTCGGCATTTCAGCCAACGATGCGGCGCAGGCCCTGCGCGTGGCGTTCGCCGGGGTCGAGGTCGGCGACTGGGTCGATCCGCTGGGTGAGACCCGCGACGTATCGGTGCGCCTGGCGCCGGAAGACCGGGTCGATGCCAGCAACATCGAGCGCTTGCCGGTGGCGGTGGGAACGGTGGCCGGCGGGGCCAACCGCGTGGTGCCGCTGGAGCAGATCGCGACCATCACCATCGGCAAGGCGCCGAGCCAGATCCAGCACAGCGATGGCAAGCGCCAGATCACGGTCTCGGCCAATGCCCAGGGCCGCGCTTCAGGCGAGGTCACGGCCGACGCCCTGAAAATCGCCAAGTCCATGACCTACCCGCCTGGCTACGGCCTGGAGTTGGCCGGCGGCTCGCGCGACCAGCAAGAGGTGTTCAGCCGCATGGCCATCGCCCTGGCGGCCGGCATCGGGCTCATGTACCTGATCCTGGTGATCCAGTTCAGCAGCTTCACCGCGCCACTGCCCGTGATGCTGTCGCTGCCGTTGTCCTTGATCGGCGTGGTCAGCGCGCTTTTGCTGACCAAGAACACACTCAACCTGATGAGCTTCATCGGCGTCATCATGTTGATGGGCCTGGTGGCCAAGAACGCCATCCTGCTGCTCGACGCGGCGCGCGTCGAAGAGGCCGCCGGTGTGTCGCGCGAAGAGGCACTGATGCATGCCGGTCGCAAGCGCTTCCGGCCGATCTTGATGACCACCTTTGCGCTGGTGGCCGGCATGTTGCCGGTGGCCATCGGCCTGGGTGAGGGCGGCGAGTTTTACCGCCCAATGGCGGTGGCCATCATCGGCGGCGTGCTGACCTCGACCGTGCTGACGCTGCTGGTGATCCCGAGCTTCTACGACTCCATCGAGATCGCGCGTGACGGCGCCGTGGCCAAGTTCAATGCGCGTAGCGAACGCAGCAACCCTTTCTTCGCCTTTGCCCTGACCTTCCTGGAGGGCCTGCTTGCGCTGACTGGCTTGCGCGCGCTGTGGCGGCTGGGCGCGCGGCTTCTGGGGCGCAAGGCGGCCGTGGGCCCGCTGGCACCCGTCAACGCCAAGTGAGGTTGCCGCTGCGGCTTCGCTGGCCTGCGCGCCCATGAGGAAGTTCGCCCTGCGCCTGCTCTTGGCCCTGGCCGCCGCCGGTGCGGGGGCGAGTATGGCCATCGCCGCCGCGGGTGTCTGCGACGGCGCGCAGGAGACCGTGCTGCGCGCGTCGCCCGCGCTGCCGGCACCGATGAGCCAGGCCCGCGCGGCGTGGCTCGATGCCGGCCGCTTGCGTTGGGCCGGGCAGGGCGGTGCGGGACGCTGGCGCCTGCTTTACTCACGCGACGGCCAGTTGCGCCTGGCCGCCAACGAGAAAGCGCTAGGCGCCGATGCGGCCCTGGTGCTCAAGGCCCTGCCCGACGCGGCGCCCACCGAAGCCGAGCGGCGTTTCTCCCACATCGGCGCCGGCGTCACGCTGGGCGTGCGCGGATTCGATCGCCGTCGTCTGCCCCAAATGCACCGCGGCCAGTTGATGCTGGTGCGCGAGGACGACGCGGGCCGCTTGCTTGCTGCCACTGCGGTGCAGACCCCCGGCGCGCTGGATGCGTTGTACGCTGGTGCCGAGCGCGTCGCCGATCTCGGCGCCACGCCGCGCGGGCAGCGCACCGGCTTCAAGCTCTGGGCGCCAACGGCGCAGCGTGTCTGGCTCTGTCTCGACGCCCAGGCCGCCCGGCCGCAGGAGATGCGCCGCGATGCGCGCACCGGTGTCTGGTCGCTGATGCTGCCCCAGCCTCTCCATGGCGCCAGCTACGCCTTCGCGGTCGAGGTGTTTGTCCCTGGGCGCGGCCTGCTGCGCAACCGGGTCACCGACCCGTACGCGCTGTCGCTCACGACCGACTCACAGCGCAGCGTGGTCATCGATCTCGATGCGGCGGACACCCAACCGGCCGGTTGGCACCAGACCGCGCTGCCGACACGCGTGTCTCACCCGGTCGACATGGTGATCTACGAGTTGCACGTGCGCGACTTCTCCATCGGCGACGCCAGCGTGAGTGCCCCCCACCGCGGCAAGTACCTGGCCTTCACCGAGAGCGGCAGCCGTGGCATGCAGCACTTGCAATCGCTGTCGAAGGCCGGCGTCACCGACGTGCATTTGCTGCCGGTGTTCGACCTGGCCACGGTGCCCGAGCGCGGCTGCACCACCCCGACCGTGCCCGACGCGCCGCCCGACAGCCCGGCCCAGCAGGCCGCGGTGATGCAACAGGCCGCCACCGACTGCTTCAATTGGGGCTACGACCCGTGGCACTTCACCGCGCCCGAAGGCAGCTATGCCACCGACCGGTCGGATGGCATCACGCGGGTGCGCGAGTTCCGTGCCATGGTGCAGGCCCTGCACCGAGCGAACCTGCGTGTGGGCATGGACATGGTCTACAACCACACCACGGCCTCCGGCCAGGCGCCCAAGTCGGTGCTCGACCGCATCGCCCCCGGCTACTACCAGCGCTTGAACGCCGACGGCCGGGTCGAGACCAGCACCTGCTGTGACAACACCGCCACCGAGCACCGCATGATGGCCAAGTTGATGATCGACTCGGCGGTGGTCTGGGCCCGCGATCACAAGATCGACAGCTTTCGCTTCGACCTGATGGGCCACCAGCCGCGAGAGGCTATGGAGCGATTGGCCAAGGCGGTGAACGGGGCGAGCGGACGGCGCATTGACCTGATCGGCGAGGGCTGGAACTTCGGCGAGGTCGAGAACGGCAAGCGTTTCGTGCAGGCCGCGCAGGGGCGCCTGAACGGCAGCGGCATCGGCAGCTTCAGCGACCGTGCGCGCGACGCAGCGCGCGCCAGCAGCTGGGGCAGCCCCGAAGAGAGCCTGGGCAACGAGGGTTGGATCCACGGCGCGGGCACGCCGGCCCAGGCCGACCTGCTGCGCGTCGGCCTGGCCGGCACGCTGGAGTCCTACGTCATGACCGACCGCAGCGGTCAGCGTGTGCCGCTCTCTCGCGTCGACTACAACGGCCAGCCGGCCGGCTTTGCCAGCCAGCCTAGCGAGGTCGTCAACTATGTCGAGAACCACGACAACCAGACCCTATTCGACAACATCGCCACCAAGCTGCCCCTGAACACCCGCCGCGAAGACCGCGCGCGCGTGCAGACGCTCGGCAACGCACTGGTGGCCTTCAGCCAGGGCATTGCCTATTTCCATGCCGGCCAGGAGATCTTGCGCAGCAAGAGCCTGGACCGCAACAGCTTCGACTCAGGAGATTGGTTCAACCGCCTCGACTGGACCCTGGAGGACAACGGCTTCGGCGCTGGCCTGCCGCCGGAGCGTGACAACAAGGCGCACTGGCCCGTCATGCAACGCGTGTTGGCCGCCAGCAGCGCCATCAAGCCGACCCGGGCCGAGATCGTCTGGACGCGCGACGCCTTCCTCGACCTGCTGCGCATCCGCGCCAGCACGCCGCTGCTGCGTTTGCGCACGGCCGATGAAGTGGCCTGGCGCCTGACTTTTCACAACACTGGCCCGGCGCAAGTTTCCGGCGTGTTGGTCGGTCACCTCGACGGCGCGGGTCACGCCGGCGCGGTGTTCAAGGAGCTGGTCTATTTCGTCAATGCCGATGCGGCACCGCAGACCCTGAGCGTTGCGTCGCTGGCCGGCAAACGCTTCGTGCTGCACCCGGTGCACCGGGCGCCCGGCGCGGCGGATGCGCGCGCGGCGACGGCAAGCTATCGAGCCGGCGACGGTGGCTTCACGCTGCCGGCGCGCACGGCCGTGGTGTTCGTGGTCGAGTGATTTGGCGCGGGAGAACGGGACGTCGCGATGATCCACGGCTTGAAGACAACACTGGGCGCCATCGCCCTCTACGCGGCCAGTGGCGCTGCCGGCGCGCAGCAAGCGGCAACGCCACAGGTGCCTGCGGCCTTGGCGCAACCCACCACCGGCCGGATCGAGCGACTGGCCGACTTTCCCTCGCTGCAGGTGATGCCGCGGCACATCGATGTCTGGCTGCCGGGGGACTACACGCCGCTCAAGCGCTACCAGGTCCTGTACATGCAGGACGGTCAGAACCTGTTCGACGGGCGCCTGCACATAAGCGGTAACTCGTGGCGTGCGGATGTGGCCGCGGACCGTCTCGTGAAAGCCGGCCGCATCGCCGACACCCTCATCGTTGGCATCTGGAATGGCGGCGTCGAGCGTTACGCCGAGTACTACCCCGAGAAGTTCCTCGCCCTCGCGCCCGACGCCGTGCGCCGAGAGTATGTGACCGAGGCAAGCAACGGACGTTCCAAGGCCGACGCCTACCTGCGCTTCGTGGTTGAAGAGCTCAAGCCTGCCATCGACCGCCGCTATGCCACCAAGCCGGGACCAGAAAGCACCTTTGTCGCCGGCGCCAGCATGGGCGGGATGATCTCGATCTATGCGCTGGCCGAGTACCCGCAGGTCTTTGGCGGCGCTGCCGGCCTGTCGACCCATTGGGTGGGCCGCCCCACGGCCTGGGGCCGGGAGCGTGTGCGCAACGCCGCGTTGCCGCTGGCGGCCATGACCTACCTCGGCCAGAAGCTGCCACCGGGCGGCCGCCACCGCATTTACAGCGACCGAGGTGACGACTGGCTGGACTCGCTTTACGCGCCGGCGCACCTGCTGGTGGCCGAAGTATTGCGCGAGCGCGGCTACACGACTGCCGACGCGATGACGCCGGTGTGGCCGGGCACCGGCCACAACGAGGCCGATTGGGCGCAGCGGTTCGAGGATGTGCTGAGCTTTCTGATGCGACCCCAATGAGTGCGCAGCAAGCCTTCGCCGCATTGACCCTTCCGGCGTCACGCACCTGATCTGCCTCAGCGCACGCGAGTTCCACGGCGACGGCCCGAGCCGCGTCGTCGGCCTCAGGTGATCAGCAGTGCCGCGATGAAGATGCCGATCATCATGAAAGCCAGCACCACCTTGGCAATCAGGCCGACCATGATGCCGAGCCAGGTGGCCACGCCGACCTTCACCGCGCGCTGCTGGTCCTTCTGCGCGATGTACTCGCCGATGGCCGCGCCGACCAGGGGCATGAACAGCACGCCGACCAGGCCGAGGAAGAGGCCCGCCACAGTGCCGAGCGCCGCGCCGATCAGGGCCTGCCGGCTGGCGCCGGCACGCCGAGCGCCGAGCAGGCCGGCGGCGTAGTCGAGCACCCAGGCCAGCACCGCCAGCGCGGCGATGATGCCGACGGTGGTGCCGCTCACGCGCGTGAAGTCGTCGATCCAGGCGCCGAGCACGATGCCGGCCAGCACCAGTGCGGTGCCTGGCAGGGCGGGCAGCACGGTGCCGACCAGGCCGCCGACGATCAACGCGCCACTCAGGATCCACCACAGGGTTTCGGTCACAGCGTCCTTTCAGTGCCAGGGTTGGCGCGGCAGATGGTGGCAGCGGGGCGCCAATTCAAGCGCGCTGCCCGGGCGTTGTAAGCAGGCGCACAGGTGATCTGCCTCGACAATGCACCACCGCGCGCCAAAATGCCCCTGTTTCCGGTAACCCTGTGATGCCAGCCCCGGTATGGAACGTGATGCAATGGCAACTCCCAACGCGGGACCCCGTGGGTTGGCCGCTGCCGACCTGTTGGACCGATGAGGCCCTGTCGACATGAAACTCCGCCACAAACGCCTGACTTTCGCTGCCGTGTTGCTGATGTCGGCCGGCGCCATCGCGGCGCTGGTCTTCAATGCCTTCCAGAGCAACATGGTGTTCTTCTTTTCGCCGACCCAGGTGGCGGCGAATGTGGCGCCGAGCAACCGCACCTTCCGCATCGGCGGCTTGGTGCAGCAAGGTTCGGTCAAGCGCGAAGGCTTGCAGGTCAACTTTGTCGTCACCGACACGGCCAAGAACATTCCGGTGCATTACCAGGGCATCCTTCCCGACCTGTTCCAGGAGGGCAAGGGCGTGGTGGCGCAGGGCCGCTTGAGCAATGGCGTGTTCGAAGCCAAAGAGGTGCTGGCCAAGCACGACGAGAACTACATGCCGCCGGAAGCCGCTGACGCGCTCGAGCGTGCCAAGCGCGGCCAGTCGCGGCTGGATCAGTCGGTGGTGCAGCAGGGCCAGGCGCCCAAACAGCCATGATCCCCGAGCTGGGTCACTTCGCGCTCTGGCTGGCCGTCGGCGTCACGCTGATCCTCGGCACCGTGCCGCTGATCGGCGCGCAACGTGGGCGCGCCGACTGGATGGCCCTGGCCCGCCCGGCGAGCCAGGTGCTGTTGGGCCTGATCGTGTTCAGCTGGCTGTGCCTGATGGCCAGCTTCGTGCGCAACGACTTCACGGTGCTCAACGTCGCCTCGCACTCCAACACCGCCTTGCCGGTGATGTACCGCATTGCCGCGTCTTGGGGCAGCCACGAGGGCTCGCTCTTGCTGTGGCTGCTGATGCAGGCCGGCTGGGCCTGGGCGGTGGCCAGCTTCAGCCGCAATTTGCCGCTGCCGGTGCTGGCGCGCATCTTGTCGGTGATGGGCCTGTTGACCTTGAGCTTCCTGCTCTTCGTTCTCTTCACCTCCAACCCATTTGAGCGCCTGTTCCCGGCGCCGCTCGACGGCCGCGACCTGAACCCGCAGCTGCAAGACCCGGGCATGATCTTTCACCCGCCGATGCTCTACATGGGCTATGTCGGCATGTCGGTGGCCTTCTCCTTCGCCGTGGCGGCGCTCATCGGCGGCAACCTCGATTCGCAGTGGGCGCGCTGGAGCCGGCCCTGGACCACGGTGGCCTGGGCCTTCCTCACCTTCGGCATCGCGCTGGGCAGCTGGTGGGCCTATTACGAGCTGGGCTGGGGCGGCTGGTGGTTCTGGGACGCGGTGGAAAACGCGTCCTTCATGCCCTGGCTGGTGGCCACGGCGCTGATCCACTCTCTGGCCGTGACGGAAAAGCGCGGCAGCTTCAAGTCGTGGACGGTGCTGCTGGCCATCACGGCCTACTCGCTGTCGCTGCTCGGCACCTTCCTGGTTCGCTCCGGCGTCATCACCTCGGTGCACTCCTTCG
>JANNFB010000149.1:0-8283 GCA_031379365.1 Burkholderiales bacterium | reverse complement strand
CAAGGAGGAGAGGCGGGCGCAGCCCGACTCGGGGGACATTCGCGGAGCAGAGCGCCCCGCCGTCCTGATCTCACGCCACATCTCGCACGCGAGGGCGAACGACTGCAATGGGCCGATCGGCAACGGTCAGGTGGATGCTGTCGAATGCCACTGCGCATCAACTGCGCAGCCACAGCAGCAAGGCCACGGGCAGCATCAGGCATAGCGACCAGAGCAGGAGCCGCACGCGCGTCGGCTGCGGGGCCCGCAGGGTCGACACCAGCCCCAACAGACCGACCAAGGCAGTCGGATAGGACAGCACCGCCGGGACGGCCCACGCACTGCGCGCCGGATCGAGGCCTTCGAGGGTGTAGTAACCGAAGCAGGCCATGGTGGGCACCAGCAGCATGACGGCCAGACGCACCAGCGCTGCGAGTTTCTTGGGCGATGCCATCGGAGGTCGGGGGTGGGGCAGGTGGGCGTTCGTCGCCTCGGCGCCCCGCGCCATTACCGGCCCGCCGCCTGCTCGCAAAGATCACGTGCCGCGAAGACCAGGTCGAGTTCGAGTGCCGGCACCTTGACCGCCACCGCGCGACCTCCCGTGCCTGGGAAGACCTCGGCGCTGGCCTCGTGGCCGCGGTCGCGCATCTGCCGCACGAAGGCCTGCGGGTCGGAGATGTCGGTCAGACCAGCCGCCTTGCTCCTCAGCGCATCGAGTTCGTCGCACTCCCCGTGGCGCGCCATCAAGCGCCACGATACCGGCGCGCCGGGGGGCGCCGAAGCCAGCGAAGGGCCGACCGCAGTCGGCAGGCCCGCCACGGCCTTGGCGACTTCGTTGCCGAGGTCGATCACCGCCAGCGCGTAGTAGCTCGACCAGTTGTAGCGCGTCAGCGCATAGAAGTTGCTCGTGCCGGCGACATAGCTCGGCGCCGCGCCGCTGTTGTGCAATTCGACCAAGGCCAGCAAACCGGCATGCGCGCGGCCCTCGGGCGACAACTCGGCGCCGCGCTCGAGCAACTGCGTGGCACTGAAGCTCGGCACGATGTCGGGTACCAACAGCACGGCGCGGTCGACCCGAGCGGCCGGCGGCGTAACAGGGTAGTGCGTGGGCATGCCGGGTTGCCAGCCAAAGGCGGCCAGGTAGCGCGCGATGCTGCCGATCGCGTCGGCACCTTGCGCAGGGTTCATGAACTCGATGTGGCCGTTGCCGTCGAAGTCGACCGCATAGCGGTTGATGCTGCCCGGCATGAACTGCGGCAGGCCGACGGCGCCCGCGAACGATCCGCGGACGGCGAGTGGGTCGCTGCCTTCGCGCCGGCTCCATACCAGCAATTCCTCGAGCTGCTCGCGGAAGAAGGCCGAGCGGTCGCTGCGCCCGCTGGGGAAATCGAAACTCAGGGTGGCCAGGGCGTCGATGGTGCGGAAGTTGCCCATGATGCGGCCGTAGAAGGTCTCGACCCCCACGATGCCCACGATGATCGCGGCGGGCACGCCCCAGCGTGCTTCGGCCTGCGTCAGCCAGGCCTGGTTGGCGCGCCAGAACGCTGCGCCCGCGGCAATCCGCTCGCGCTCGACGAAGCGGGCCCGGTAGGCAGCCCAGTTCTTCGCTGTCCCCACAGGGGGCGGCATGATCAGCTGGGCCGCCGCCGGCACATAGCGGGCCTGCCCCAGCTGCTCGCGAATCCAGGCGGCGTCCAAGGCGGGCTGCCGTGCAGCCACGGCCTCTGCGAAGCGCTGTACGTCTTCGCGCTGGCCGTAGGGCGGGCGATCGGCGGCGACCGCACGCGGCGTGTTCTGTGCCAGTGCCGGCAGACAAACGCAGGCGGCGATCGACAGCAACAGGGACGGTGCAAAGCGCATCGGTGAATTATCGCGAGCGCGCCAATGCGGCTGTCGCGGCGACGAACGCCGACCACCAGGCCGGGTCGGGCCGTGGCAGCGCAGCGCGGCCATAGCGCAGGCCGTCGAGCGCTTCGAGCTGCACGGCCAGGGCTTCCCCGCGCGGCCCCAAGCGCTCGCGCACACGCAAGGCGAGCGTGCGCGGCGGCTCGTGCTCGGCGGCCACGATGCCGACGCTCGCCAGGCGCCGGTTCAGGCGCGAACGCAGGCGTTGCCAAGGGTCACGGCGATGGCGGTCCCACCACGCCCACGCTGCACCGAGCAGGCTGGCACCACTGAGCAGCCCGATCAGCAGGTAGGCCAGGTCTTCCCAGCCGGGCGAATTGACACCGAGCTTCTTCAGCAGATCGAATTGCTCGGCGCGCGAATAGTTCAACACCCACTGGTTCCAGCGGTTGTTGACCAACTCCCAGCCCGCGCGCAGTTGCGCCATCAGGGCCGGGTTGACGGCATTGATGGCGCCGGCAACCACGCCGGGCTGGGGCCGCAGGTTGCGGCTCACGCTCACGCGCTCTGGCGCAACCGCCGCAGTCGGGTCGACACGGACCCAGCCGCGCCCCGCCAGCCAGACTTCCGTCCAGGCATGGGCGTGGCTGTTGCGGATGATGTGGTCGCCGTCTTGCAGATCGGTATCGGCGCCCTGGTAGCCGGTGACGACGCGGGCCGGGATGTCCATCGCGCGCATCACGACGACGAAGGCGGTGGAGAAGTGTTCGCAGAAGCCTTGCTTGCGGTCGAGCCAGAACTCGTCGATGGCGAAACGGTTTTCGTTGTCGTCGCCGTAGGTGCCCGGCGTGAGCGTGTAGGTGAAACCGCGTCGGATGACGTCGAGCACCACGTCAACCAGACGCTCATGGCTGGCCTCGGCATAGCGCGGCTCGTTGCGCAGCGCCTGGGCCCAGGCCAGGGTGCGCGGGTTGAAGCCGGGCGGCAAGTCTACGTAGTCGCGCAGCGAGAGCTCGTCGACTTGCGGGCCGTGGCGGTGGTCGAGGTAGGCGCGCGCCGTGAGCCGCAGGCGTTCGGTGATGGGGCGCTCGGTGGCCCATTGGAGATCGCTGCGCAGGAACGCGCGCGGGCCGTCGATGCGTGGGCCGTCGGCTTCGCTGTTGGGCGTGGCTTCGAGCAACGGCAACACGGGCAGGCGGCTCGGCTCCAGCGTCATGGCGTAGCCCAGGGCTGGGCCGCCGACACGCAGTTGTGCACCGCGCCGCGGCGCGCTGGCGTAGGCCGGCTCCAGGCGTGTCCACTCCTGGCCGTCGAAGCGCGCCAGCACCGGACCGCGCCAGTACAAAGCGCCCGCGGGTGGCCGGGCGCCGCCGTCGAAACGCACCCGAAAGGCGATGCTTTCGTCGATGGCCAGCTCGGCGATGCCGCCCATGCGCAGGCTGCCCGACAGGCCGGTCTTGGCCTGGGTGTCCTGCGGCACGGCCCACAGGGGCGCCATGCGCGGAAACAGCATGAACAGCACCAGCATGATGGGCGCGCCCAGCAGGGCTGCGCGCGCTGCCACGCCGCCTGCCTGCGCCAGCGGCGGCCGACCCACCGGCATGTGGGCCAGCACCAGCGCCGTCAGCAGGCCCCAGACCGAGACCAGCATGGCCGCGGCCACCCCCAGAGTCTGCGAGTACAGGAAGTTCGTCAGCACGATGAAGAAGCCGAGGAAGAACACCACCAAGGCGTCGCGTCGGGCCCGCAGTTCCAGGGTCTTGAGCACCATCAGCACCACCAGCATGGTGATGCCGGCGTCCTTGCCGAGCAGGGTGCGGTGGCTCCACCAGGTCAGGCCCATGGCCAGCACCAACAGGCCGAGCAGCGGCCAGCGCCCCGGCAGGGCGGCGTTTGTCACGGCCAGGCGGGCGCGCCAGGCGATCACCAGCGCCGTCAGCACGGGGCACCAGACCGGCAGGTGGGCGAAGTGGGGCGCCAAGGTCCAGCCGATCACCGCCAGCAGGAAAAGCACGTCGCGCGAATCGCGCGGCAAGTGCGACCAGCCGGGCCAGCCGCTCCACGCTTTGGCGCGAAGGCCCGCGGACGTCATGACCAAAGCCCCAGCGCATCGAGGCTGCGCCGTTGCTGCGCGGCGCCGCTGCCCGGCGCAATCTCCACCCCAGGCAGGCGCAGGCCATGGGACACGCCGGCGGCTTCGGCGGCCAGCACCCAGGCCGTCAGGCGGGACAGGCGGGCCTCGGTGCCGGACAGCTGAGTCAACTGCCAGTCCAGCCAAAGTTCCTGCTGCAGCGCGCTGCTGGTGTCGCGGCTCACCAGCTCGCCGGTGCGGGCGGCCTTCTTCCAGACCACCTGCTTGAGTGCATCGCCGCGGCGGTAGGCGCGCACGCCTTCGAACTCGCCGCTGTCGCTGGCTTTGCGCTGGGCCGACTCACCGGCGCCGGCGGGCGCGGCCGGCAGCGGCGCCACCGGCTGCTCGGGCGCGGGCCAGGCCAGCACGCGGGCCGCGGGCCGCCACACAGTCCAGGCGCGGAACAGGCCGAAGGGGTAACGGGTTTCGGCGCGCAGTGCGGGCACGTCGTGGAGGCCGCGCCGCACCGGCAGGAAGGCCAGGTGGGCGGTGGCCTGGCCGCCGGCAGGCACATCGACGAAGACATCCGACGCCGGCGCCGCGCCTGCTTCGGCGTCGCCCTGGAAGCCCAGGCCGACGCCGTGTTGCCGGCGTGCCGGGCTGGTGAGCACGATCTCCAGCGGCAGGGCTTGGCCGGCAAAACCGGCGTGCGGCGGCTTCAGGTGCAGGGTCAGGCCACGCAGGGTGTTGTGCGTCAGGTGCATCGAGACGAAGCCGGCACCGGCGAGCAGGAAGGTCAGCACATAGCCCAGGCTCAACTGGTAGTTGATGGCCGCCACCAACATCACCAGCAGCACCGCGGCAAAGACGAAGCCGGCGCTCGTGGGCACGATGTAGATGTTGCGCTGGGTCAGCGTCCAGGTGTCGGTGCGCGGGTGGCGGCTCTGCCACCAGGCACGCAGACGGCGGCGCGGGCCGCCGAGCACGGCCGTGATCACAACACCGCCACCGCCTTGAGCATCGCCATGACCTGCTCGGCCGCGCCGCGGCCGGCGCCCGGGACGGGGTGCAGGCGATGGGCAGCCGTCTGCACCAGCACGGCCTGGAGGTCGTCGGGCGCAACATGGTCGCGGCGGTCCATCAGAGCCTTGGCTTTCGCGGCGCGCAACAGTGCGATGCCGGCGCGTGGTGACAGGCCCTCGACGAACCACTGCCCGCTGCGCGTGGCCGCGATCAGGGCTTGCAGGTAGTCGAGCAGGGCGTCACCCGCGTGCACTTGCAGCACGGCTTGCTGCGCGGCCTGCAGTTCGAGCGGTGTCATGACCGGTTCGAGGCTGTCGATGACGGCGCGGCGGTCGGCCCCGGCCAGCAGGGCACGCTCGCTGGCGCGGTCGGGGTAACCCAGGGTGATGCACATCAGGAAACGGTCGAGCTGGCTCTCCGGCAGCGGGTAGGTGCCGAGTTGGTCGGTCGGGTTCTGGGTGGCGATGACGAAGAACGGCTTGGGCAACATGCGCGTCTCGTTCTCGACCGTGACCTGGTGTTCTTCCATCGCTTCGAGCAGGGCGCTCTGGGTCTTGGGGCCGGCGCGGTTGATCTCGTCGGCCAACAACACCTGGGCAAACACCGGGCCGGCGTGGAAGACGAAGCTCTCCTTGCTGCGCTCATAGACACTGACGCCGACCAGATCGCTGGGCATCATGTCGGCGGTGAACTGCACGCGGCGAAACTCCAGCCCGAGCGAGACCGACAGCGCATGGGCCAGGGTGGTCTTGCCGACGCCGGGCACGTCCTGGA
The DNA here is from genome assembly GCA_031379365.1 of Burkholderiales bacterium. Classification (GTDB taxonomy): domain Bacteria; phylum Pseudomonadota; class Gammaproteobacteria; order Burkholderiales; family Burkholderiaceae_C; genus CADEEN01. The sequence goes on along the minus strand of JANNFB010000149.1, from coordinate 2,591 downwards.
TCAACAGATGGCCGCCCGCCAGCAGACAGGCGATGCAGTCTTCGATCTGCGCTCTTTTGCCGACGATGACCGTGCTAATCTGATCTGCCAGACGCACCAGTTGCTGCGTCAATGCCGTGTTCTCTTGTGCCATGCGTGGCACCTTACCCGAAAACATTTGCCCACCATGACGACAGCCTTTTACAGCCACGCCGATTGCCGTGAACATGACATGGGTCGCGGCCATCCGGAGTGCCCGCAGCGACTGGATGCCATCCACGACCACCTGATCGCCACCGGCCTGGCCGATGCCCTGGACATGCGCGACGCACCGCTGGCCACCCTGGCCCACATCGGCCGCGCGCACGAGTCGGGCTTCGTCCGTGAGTTGCAGGCGGCCATCGAACCCCTCGCGGCCAGCGGCGAGCGCCTGGCCCTGGACCCGGACACCAGTGCGGGGCCTGGCACCTGGGCGGCGGTGATGCGCGGGGCCGGCGCGGCCATCGCGGCCACCGACGCCGTGATCGACGGCCGCGCGGTCAACGCCTTCTGTTCGGTGCGCCCGCCCGGGCACCACGCCACCCGAGGCAAGGCCATGGGCTTTTGCTTCTTCAACAACGTGGCGGTGGCCGCGCGCCATGCCCTGGACGAGCGTGGGCTTGAGCGCGTGGCCATCATCGACTTCGATGTCCACCATGGCAACGGCACCGAAGACATCATTGCCGGCGACGAGCGCGTGCTGATGGCCAGCATTTTCCAGCATCCGCTCTACCCCTACAGCGGGGCGGTGCCGATGGGTACCAACATGGTCAACGTGCCGATCGCGCCCTATTCGCGCGGCGATGTGGTCCGCGCGGCGATCGAAGACATGTGGCTGCCGCGGCTGGAGGAGTTCAAGCCGCAGATGATCTTCATCTCGGCTGGCTTCGACGCCCACAGGGAAGACGAGCTCGGCCAGCTCGGCCTGGTGGAGGCCGACTACGCCTGGATCACGCGGCGCCTGGTGGAAGTGGCCGAGCGCCACGCCGGCGGGCGCATCGTGTCCTGCCTCGAAGGGGGCTACAACCTGGGCGCCCTGGCGCGCAGCGTCGCCGCCCACCTGCGCGTGCTGGCTGGCGTGGCCTGATGGCGGCACCGGCGGAGGACCTCGGCGCCTGGCTGGCGGCGCTGACGCGGCCCAGCGTGGTGATCGAGCTGGCCGTGCTGGCAGCCTGCCTGCTCGCGGCATGGCTGGTGGGCACGCTGGCGCGGCGCGCGCTCGACCCGGCGCGCCACCGCCACAGCGTCTGGTTCGGTCAGCGGGTGGTCGACGGCGTCCTGTTTCCGGTCCTGGCATTGCTGTTCGCGCTGGCAGCGCGCTGGGCCCTGAAGACCACGTTGCCGGTCGCCCTGCTGCACCTGGCGGTGCCGATCCTGGCCTCGCTGGTGGTCATCCGCGTGGCAGTGCGCGTGCTGCGCGTGGCCTTTCCTTCGTCCCAGGCCGTTCGCTTGCTGGAGCGCACCCTGTCCTGGTTGGTCTGGGGCGCCCTGGTGTTGTGGGTGACTGGCCTGCTGCCTTTGCTGTTGCAGGAGATGGAGGGCGTTCATTGGAAGCTGGCCGGCGTCGACGTGTCGCTGCGCAGCCTGGTCGAAGGCGCCTTGTCAGCGGTGGTGGTGTTGGTGGCGATGCTGTGGGTGTCGGCAGCCATCGAGTCGCGCCTGCTGGCGGGCGCCACCGACAACCTGTCGGTGCGCAAGATCGCGGCCAACGCCACGCGCGCTTTGCTGCTGCTGGTGGGCGTGCTGCTGGCGCTGTCGGCGGCAGGCATCCCGCTCGGTGCCCTCAGCGTGCTGGGTGGCGCCGTGGGCGTCGGTCTCGGTTTCGGCCTGCAGAAGCTGGCTGCCAACTATGTCAGCGGTTTCGTCATCCTGGCCGAGCGCAGCCTGCGCATCGGCGACATGGTCAAAGTCGACAACTTCGAAGGCCGCATCACCGACATCAAGACCCGCTACACCGTGGTGCGCGCCCTGAACGGCCGCGAGTCCATCGTGCCCAACGAGATGCTGATCACGCAGCGGATCGAGAATTCATCGCTGGCAGACCCCAAAGTGTCGATCACCACCGTACTGCAAGTGGCCTACGGCACCGACATGGACCGCTTGCTGCCGGCGCTGGTCCAGGCCGTGGCCGCAGTGCCGCGCGTGATCGCCGACCCGGCCCCCATCGTGCTGCTGTCGCAGTTCGCGGCCGACGGTCTGGAGCTGAGCATCAACTTCTGGATCGCCGACCCGGAGAACGGCCAGGGCAACGTCAAGAGCGACGTCAACCTGATGTTGTTGAAGACGCTCGATGCCATGGACATCAGCATCCCGTTCCCGCAGCGGGTGCTGCACCAGGTGGCCGCGGGTTGAGGCACCTGTGCGGCCAGGTGTCAGTGCACTTGCCTGTCGGTGCGGCCGGCACGCGGCTCATACCGAATCACGTTGTACCGCGTAAGGAAGAAAGGCGGCTCGCGGCCCATTGCGGACGTTCGCTCCTGCGCGTTCGTGGACCGCGCCGGCCGAGGCCACCGGGCGCCCGCCTCCGCGAATGTCCTCCGCCCTGGGCTGCGCCCAGGGCTCCCCCTTGATTT
>JANNFB010000089.1:0-3094 GCA_031379365.1 Burkholderiales bacterium | reverse complement strand
TTGGTCAAGCTGCGCAAGCAGATGCAGCACTTGCGGGAGATCGAGGTCGAGCTGGCCAAGCAGCCCGATCAACAGTTGTCGCAGACGGACCCCGACGCGCGTTCGATGGCCACCAGCGGGCGCGGCACCGGCATGGTCGGCTACAACGTGCAGGTGGCTGCCGACACCCAGCACCACCTGATCGTCGCCACCGAAGTCATCAACGAAGGCCACGACCGGGGCAGCCTGTGGTCGATGGCGCAGCGCTCGCGAGAAGCGGTGGGCCAAGACAAGATCGAACTCCTCGCCGACCGGGGCTACTTCAAGGGCCCGGAGATCCTGGCCTGCGAGCAAGCGGGGGTCCAGACCTACGTGCCCAAGCCGATGACGTCCAACTCGAAGGCCGAAGGCCGGTTCGGCAAAGCGGACTTCATCTACATCGCCCGCGACGACGAGTACCAATGCCCGGCCGGTCAGCGGCTACCCAGGCGCCACTCAAGTGTCGAGAACGGCATGCGCCTCGACACGTACTACACCACGGCATGCCCGCGGTGCCCGATCAAGGCGCAATGCACGACAGGGCAGGAGCGCCGCGTCCGGCGCTGGGAGCATGAGGCGGTGCTGGACACCATGCAGGCTCGGTTGGATCGCAAGCCCGACGCGATGAAGATCCGAAGACGAACCATCGAACACGTCTTCGGAACATTGAAGCACTGGATGGGATCGGCGCACTTCCTGATGAAGACGCTCGTGCATGTGCCCACCGAAATCAACTTGCACGCGTTGGCATACAACCTCAAGCGCGTGATCAGCGTGCTCGGCATTGCCAAAACGATGAAGGCAATGAGGATGGCAGGCGCGTGAGCGCTTTGTTATGGCCAATTCGCGTGTATTCCTCCCCGAGCACTGCCAAAACGCGCATATCGGCCCATCTGACGTACTGGATGGCGCTGAAGCCCAATGCCAAAGTTGAATCACCCCCGTGGCCGACGTCAGAGGTCAACGAGCAGTTCTCACACAGCCTCGGTCGGAACCCGGCCTAGACGAACGTCGGCTGTATGGCAGCCCAAGTCGACTGGCAGGTTTCGGGCAACGAGTTCAGGGGATTGGCTGGCAGGACCCGAGCCGAACCGGGCGTCCGCTTGCCTAGTCTGGTGGCCGCGCAGCGGTCATCGGCAGGGTCAATCAGTGCAGTTGCACCATGGCAGAGAGCTGATGCATGAGCTCGGTCGGCGACTGCGTCTGGGCCGCTCTACCGCCACAGTGGGTCGTCACCGACATCGACGGCTGCGCATCGCCTTCCTCCCGCACTAGAGCATCCTGACCACTCTGCGGTCGGGCAACTTGCGGACGTCGGCCAGCGACAGCAGTTGCGGCCAGGCGAGCCGACGCCAGCCCTGCCACAGACGCCCGCCTGCGGCCGGCAAGGATTGCAACACGTCGCAGGGCGCCATCTGCGCCATGAAGAGCTGGAACACGCCCTCCTTGGCCCCTGCGAGGGCCTGGCTCGCGAGCACGGTCTTGCCCGCGACCAGGTAGGTGTCGAGGTCGCCAAACGCGATCAGCACCGGCTTGCTGTTCGGCTGGTACGGCTTCAGCGGCGCGCCCGCCAGGAAGCGAGTGACGTTGATCGCCGCGAGTTCGCCCATGTCGATTGCGTTGTAAGCCTGCTTGGCCACCGCGCGCGGAAGCTGTGCACAGTCACCGATAACGAAGGTGCTATCGGTGTAGCAGCTTTGCAGGGTCTGGTGCACGTCCGCCCAGGCGTGGGGCGGTCTGGCCAAGCCCGATTGCTGCAGTAGCGCGGGCGCTGCCAACCCGGCGGTCCACAGGATGAGCTCCGAGCGCAGCCGCAAACCATCAGCCAAGTGGACCTCCTTGGCGGATACGCTTGAGATCGCAGTGCCGGTGCGAAACCGCACCGCATGGGGCTGGCACAGTCGCCGCAAATCGGCGTCGAGCACCGCGGGCAGGTCGGGCAGCAGCCGCTCTGCGGCCTCGACCACGTCGACCGACAGGCCGGGCACGTCGCGGTAGCGGCGCAAGATCTCTCCTAGCGCCTCGATGCCCGAGATGCCGCCGCCGACGATCACGATGTGCAGCGGCTTGCCCTGCTGCAGCAGGGCGCCAAGCCGCTGTTCGATTGCCACCGCGTCCGCAATGCTGCGGCAAGGCAGTGCGTGGCTTTCAACGCCAGGGATGCCGCGGGGGTTCCACAGCGCGCCCACTGCGACGATGCAGGCGTCGAAGTTCAGTTCGTGGCCGCCGGCTGTCAGCAACTGCCGACTGGCGGGATGAAGTTCGGTCACCCGGTCCTGCAGGAACCGGTGCCCGGCCTGTTCGACGATCGCCTCCCGATCCAGCCGCAGGCCCTGCGGTGTCTTCACGCTGGACAGGATCTCGTGGATGTTGGGCATCCACTCGAAGTGCGGCGACGGGTCGATCACCGTCACCGCGTGTCGCTTCGACAGCTTGATGGCGGCGGTCAGACCGGCGAAGTTGCCGCCGATGATGGCGATGTGTTGACGCGCTTGCTTCATGGGTCTTTTGGACAGTCGTGCGGTTGCTGATGATCGCGGTCGGCGCAACGGACATGGGGCTGTGCCATCGGCGACCGGCTTTGCTTGAAAGAACTTCAACTGGCGTGCGCTGCGTTGGCGCTGTCACTCCATGGTGGGTGGAGCATAGGAGAACTGGCGCCATGCTGTGTCGGCTCCGTGATCACCTCGCGGTGATCTCGCAGCTTGGCGGCTTTGCGGGTCCACCGCCGAGGCCTCCCGCTGCGGCGTCTCGCGCGTGGAGCCGCTGACGATTCAAGTGCAGTTGCCGCGCTTACCACGAACCAAGAAATCAGACACACCGGGGCGGTCGCCAGGGCTATGTCGGCAAAGTGGCTTTGTTTAGGTTGTGCCTCTTCATTTACTACTCATTCGATATCCTGGCGGTGTTCCCACTTGTTCACTTGAACTCTACTGTCATGGACTCAATCTCCCCGGGGCAATTTAGCCTTGTCTATAACGCGTTCTCTTTCACGATCGCCGTGATGGGCGCAGCCACCGTCTTCTTTTTCTTGTCGCGGTCGCAGGTTGCGCCGCCCTACCGAACGGCGCTCACC
>JANNFB010000031.1:0-10023 GCA_031379365.1 Burkholderiales bacterium | reverse complement strand
GCGCGGTACAGGCTGAGCGGGCTGGCGGTGTAGCGTTTGCGCAGGCGCTGGCCGATCACCACCTGCATGCAGTCTCCAGCGGCGATGTACTCCTTGGCCCGCTCCACCGCGCGCATCAAGTCGCCCTTGGCAAAGTCGCGCTCAACCGCGTGCGAGTCCCCGCGCTCCACCGTCGGTGCGGTAACGCCGTGGCGCAACTTCTCGGCCAGTTCGGCCAATCTCTGCCGCCCCAACGCATAGGCGTTGGGGCGCGCCGGGTCGGCCCAGACGATCAGGTAGAGGCGCCCCGACAGGTTGTCGATCACCGCCACTTCTTCCGTCAGCAGCAGCTGGATGTCGGGCGTGCCCAGGCCGCCTGGTTTGCGCGTGGCCGCCAGCCGCGGCTCGATGGCCCGCACCGCCTCGTAGCCGAAGTAGCCCGCCAGCCCGCCACAGAAGCGCGGCAGCCCGGCGCTGATGGCCGGGCGCAGGCGTTGCTGGAAGGCTGCGATGCTCTCGAGCGGGTTGCCCTCATGACGCTCAGCCACTGCGCCGTCGGTGACGACTTCGGTGAGTGTGCCCGTGGCCCGCACCAGGGTGCGCGCCGGCAGGCCGATGAAGGAGTAGCGCCCGAAGCGCTCGCCGCCGACAACAGATTCCAGCAGGCAACCAAAGGGCTGGCTGCCAACCAGCTTCAGGTACAGCGAGAGCGGCGTTTCCAGGTCAGCGAAGGCCTCGCTGAGCAGGGGGATGCGGTTGAAGCCTTGCGCGGCCAGGCTCTTGAATTCAAGTTCGGTGATCACTTCGGGTCCTTTGCGGCGGGCCCCGTGGCGGCGGGCCTTGGGGCAGGGCGCGGAGCGCTGTCTTCGGATTGGCGAGGCAGGTGGCTCGCCAGCGAGCATCAGGGTTGCTGCGCGCGGCGCCAGGGCCAGGCTCCCCGGCCTTGCGGCCCGGTGCTGGTGGTCTGGGGTGAAGTGATCATCATGACAGGATAAAGTTTATCAGCCGCTCGGTGCTGGCCCGAAGGCATCGAGGTCGATCGCATCCAGACGCGCCACCACGGCGTCGGCACCCAGCCCGTCCACCGGTTCACCGTGGTTGTAGCCGTAGTTCACCAGCACCAGGGGGCAGCCGGCGGCACGTGCGGCCAGCGCATCGTTGGCCGAGTCGCCGATGACCAGCGTGCGCGCCGGCACACTGCCGAGCGCTGCCGCTGCGCGCAGCAGCGGCAAGGAGTCGGGTTTTCTGCGCTCGAAGCTGTCGCCGCCAAAGACATGCGCGAAATAGCCAGCCAGGCCTTTGCACTCGAGCAGGGCCATGGCGAAGGCGCGCGGCTTGTTGGTGACACAGGCCAGCCCGAGGCCAGCGGCGCGCAGCCGGTCCAGGCCCGCCACGGCGCCCTCGTAGACCGGGGCATGGTCGCCGTTGATGGCCAGGTACTCGCGTTGGTAGTGCACCCATGCGGTCTCGTACAACGCGGCGGCGCCTCCCGCCGCAGCCAAGGTGCTGCGAATCAGGTGCTCGGACCCCTTGCCGACGGTGCGCTCGATGAAGTCACGGTCCACAGGCCGCAGTGCCAACGCGGCCAGTGTGCGATTCAGCGCGACCTCGAAATCACCCAGGGTGTCGACCAGGGTGCCGTCGAGATCGACGATCGCCGCGTCGAAGCGGCGCGGCGTCACCGCGCCAACTCGGCGCGCATCGCGTCGATCACCGCCTTGTAGTCCGGCTGGCCGAAAATCGCGCGGCCGGCGACGAAGGTGTCGGCGCCGGCGTCGGCGATGCGGCGGATGTTGTCGACCTTGACGCCGCCGTCGACTTCCAGGCGGATGTCTCGGCCTGATCGTTGACGTTCAGCGTCGATGATCTTGCGCAGGCGTTCGATCTTGCGCAGTGCCGCGTCGATGAAGCTCTGCCCGCCGAAGCCCGGGTTCACGCTCATTACCAGCACCAGATCGACCTTGTCGATCACCCACTCGAGCACCTCGATCGGCTCGGCCGGGTTGAACACCAAGCCGGCCTGCTTGCCCTCGGCCTTGATCAGCTGCAGCGTGCGGTCGACATGGGCGCTGGCGTCGGGATGGAAGCTGACCAGGTCGGCGCCAGCACGGCAGAAAGCCTGCGCCAGCGCGTCGACCGGCTGCACCATCAGGTGGACGTCGATCGGCACCGTGCTGTGCTTGCGCAGCGCCTCGCAGACCATCGGCCCGAACGTCAGGTTGGGCACGTAATGGTTGTCCATCACGTCGAAGTGGATCCAGTCGGCGCCGGCGGCGATGACGGCCTTGACCTCGTCGCCGAGGCGGGCGAAATCAGCGGAAAGGATCGAGGGGGCGATGCGGTGGGTGGTCATGCAGGGCGTTGCAGTTCGCGACGATTCTAGAATCGACCGCTATGGCCAACCCCCAGTTCACTTGCACCGCCACCGTTGCGTACTTGCCTGAGCAGTCGCAGCCCTCGGCCCACGTGCACGCTTTCGCCTACACGGTGACCATCGTCAACAGCGGCGACATCACGGCGCAGCTGGTGGCGCGACAATGGTTCGTCGCCGACGCCCACGGCCACACCGAGGAGGTGCGCGGGCTGGCGGTCGTCGGCCACCAACCCCTGCTCAAGCCGGGCGAGAAGTTCGAGTACACCAGCTGGACCCGCATCGCCACCGCCCAGGGCACGATGCGGGGCACCTACTTCTGCATGACGGAAGACGCCCACCCTTTCGAGGCAGCGGTCGCCGAATTCGTCCTGACCCGGCCCGAGCACTTGCACTGAGCGACTGAGACGACCGACCTCAGCGCCCCGCGGCATCGTCGTCGTCGCGCTCGCCGCGGCGACGACCGGAAAACATGGTCCACCAGACGATGAACACCAGGATCAGCATTGCGCCGAGCGCTTCGAGGATGAGCAACCACATGCGCCGAGCTTACTGGGCCTGGCTGGTGGTTCTGTGCGGTTGCAGCGCCGTGCCGCTGTCGACGCCCACGCCGCCCCCCCCCGCGCGCGAGGCGGTGCCCGCCAGCGTGGGCCCCGCGGCCCTGCTGCACCCGGCCTCGCGCTGGCAGGCAGTCGCCTGGGCCGACCTGCCGGGCTGGGGCACCGACCGCACACGCGAGGCGTGGACCGCCCTGCAGCGCAGTTGCGAACGCTTGTCAGTCGAGGTTCTGCGCGAAACGCCGGCCTGGACGCGCATCTGCCAGGACGCCGTGCGCGCCCCGCCCGGCAACGACGACGACGCACGCGCCTGGCTGATGCAGCGCTTCGCCCCTTACCGCGTGCTGCCGCTGGACGCCGCCGCCGCGGGCGAGGGCCTGGCCACCGGCTACTTCGAGCCGCTGATCGAGGCCAGTCGCACACCGCGTGGCGCGATGCGCGTGCCGCTGCATGCACCGCCGGCGGACCTGGCAATGCGCAAACCCTGGTTCACGCGGGCCCAGATCGAGAGCCTGCCCGCCGCCCAGGCCGCATTGCGCGGACGCGAGATCGCGTACGTGGCCGACCCGCTCGACGCGCTGCTGCTGCAGGTTCAGGGCTCAGGCCGGGTCCGCCTGATTGCTGCCGATGGCAGCGCACAGGTGGTTCGCCTGGCCTTCGCCGGTCACAACGACCAGCCCTACCAATCGGTCGGCCGCTGGCTGATCGACCAAGGCGAACTGCGCCCCGGCGAAGCCTCGTGGCCGGCGATCCGCGATTGGGCCCGGCGCTTTCCGAAACGCGTGCCGGAGATGCTGGCCGCCAACCCGCGGGTGGTGTTCTTCAGGGAAGAGTCGTTGCCCGACCCCAACCTCGGCCCGCGCGGCGCCGAGGGCGTGGCCCTCAGCCCGGAGCGCTCGATCGCCGTCGACCCGAGGAGCCTGCCCTACGGCACGCCTGTGTGGCTCGACACGACCGAGCCATTGACCGCCACGCCGCTGCGCCGCCTGGTGCTGGCGCAGGACACGGGCTCAGCCATCGTCGGGGCCGTGCGGGCCGACTATTTTTGGGGCTGGGGCGAGCGCGCCGAGCAGCAGGCCGGGCGCATGAAGCAGTCGCTGAAGATGTGGGTGCTGTGGCCGAAGTGATCTCCCCGGGCTCGCTGCGCGCGCGCACCCGCGATCAACTTGGCTCCGCTCCACCGTTGGCCGCGACGGTGCGGTTGCGGCCCTCGGTCTTGGCTTGGTAGAGCGCGCGGTCAGCGCGCGCCAGCGCGTCGCTGACGGCCTCGCCGGCGATGTGTTCCGTCAACCCCGCCGAGACCGTGATTCGCTGCGAGGGCTTGCCGTCGAGCAGCGTGGCAGCTTCGATTCGCGTGCGCAAGCGCTCGACGCCGCCACGTGCCAGGGGCAGGCGGGCATCGGACAACAGCAGCACGAAGGTCTCGCCATCCCAGCGCGCCAGCACGTCGGCCACCCGGATGGCGCCGAGCGCTTCGCGGGCAAAGCTGCGCAGCAGGGCATCGCCACCGTCGTGACCGTGGCGCTCATTGATCTGCTTGAAGTGGTCGATATTGACCAACGCGACACAGAAGCCGCGGCCCGAGCGCACGCAGCGCTGGCGCTCCTGCTCGAGCAGCTCCACCATGTGGCGGCGGTTGATCAAGCCAGTCAGTTCGTCGTGGGTGGCCAGGTCCTGAATGCGCGCCATGGCCTGGGCCAGATCGAGCCGCTGGCGGCGGTTTCGCTCGCGCAGACTGGCGACGCGCGCGGCCAGCAGCGAGACGGTGGGCAGCATGGCCGCCAGCATCAGGAAGTGGCCCAGCTCGATGGCCGCAACGTAGACCATCGGCTGGCGCCAGACCATCGCGACCATCACGGCGGCGAACACCAGCACCGCATAGGCAGCGACCGCCGCCAGCACGCGCGGCTGCAGGCGGAACATGCCGAACATCAGAATCACCATCAACACAGGGAACACTCCGCCGCGCATCGGGCCGGCCATGGCATACGCCCCCGCGGCACAGCCAATCGCATAGAGCATCTGCGCCAGCGTCAGCGACGGATCGGCCAAGCGCGCTGACCAGCCGCTGCGAATCGCCACAAAGAAGCCGGCCAGGCCGCCGAGCGACAACGCTGCCCAGGCCCCGACGGCAGCCGCAGGCACACCCGCGACCCGCGCCGCGTAGACCAACATGGCCGTCGAGAAGGCCATCAGCAACATCGCCAGACCGGCTTGCGCCACGCGCACGCGCAGTGCCGGCTCGGTGCCAAGCACGGTATCGGCCAGGCGCTGGTGCCAGCGAGGCGGTGGGTTCACGGAGGCGCTCATCGTCAGCCCAAAGTGTCGCTCAGCGGCGGGGCGGGCGTTTCGCCGACTGTTGCAAATGGCCGAGCGGCAAGGCAGCGCCCGACTTGACCTCACCGAGCGAGAAGCTGGTGTGGATGTCCTTCACATTGGGCAGGTTGAGCAAGGTGCCGGTGGCGAAGCGCGAAAAGGCGTCGAGGTCCGTGGCCATTACTTGCAACTCGAAGGTGCCGGCGCCACTGATGTAGTGGCAGGCAGTGACTTCGGGCAGGCGCCGGATGGCTTCTTCAAGCACCTTGGTGGCGCTGCCGGCGCTGCGCTCGGCGTCAACGCGCACAAAGGCGAATACACCCAGACCGATCCGGCGGCGGTCCAGTTCGGCGCGATAACCGGTGATGTAGCCCTCCTGCTCGAGCCACTTGACGCGGCGCCAGGTCGGCGCGGCCGACAGCCCGATGCGCGCGGCCAGCTCCGCATTCGACAAACGCGCGTCCGCCTGCAGTTCGGCGAGGATGCCGACGTCGTAACGGTCGAGCTCGGTGTCGTGCGCATCGCCAGTGGCCTCGGACGCCACCGGCGCGCCTTGGGTCTTACCGCTTTTGCCAGATCTTGAGGGCATTGTTTCGCAAATCGATGTTTCTCAGCAAGATTATTGCGCCCGCGTCGGTTTGGCAAGCAAACAAGGAAAACACTTGCCCGATCAAGCCTCCTACACTCGCCCCTGACCTTCTTATGCTTGGAGCGCCACCATGAACGCCCCCCTGCCCGAGTCCATCCGCAAGGCCCTCGATGCGGTCACGCTCGACGACAAGTATTCGTTGGCGAGTGGGCGGGCCTTCATGAGCGGCGTGCAAGCCCTCGTGCGCCTGCCGATCCTGCAACGAACACGCGACGCCCTGGCGGGCTTGAACACCGCCGGCTTCATCAGCGGCTACCGCGGTTCGCCGCTGGGCGGGTATGACCAGGCGCTGTGGGCAGCCAAGAAGCACCTGGCGGCGCACCACATCGTGTTCCAACCGGGTGTCAACGAAGAACTCGGGGCCACGGCGGTCTGGGGCACCCAACAACTCGACCTCTACCCAGCGACCCAGAAGTTCGACGGCGTCTTCGGCATCTGGTACGGCAAGGGGCCAGGCGTCGACCGCTGCAGCGATGTCTTCAAGCACGCCAACATGGCCGGCACGGCCAAGCATGGCGGCGTGATCGCCATCGCCGGCGACGACCACATCTCCAAGAGCAGCACGGCGCCGCACCAGAGCGACCACATCTTCAAGGCCTGCGGCCTGCCCGTGTTCTTCCCGTCCGATGTGCAGGGCATCCTGGACATGGGCCTGCACGCCTTCGCCATGAGCCGCTTCTCAGGCGTGTGGAGCGGCATGAAGACGATTCAGGAAGTGGTGGAGTCGTCGGCCTCGGTGTCGGTCGACCCAGACCGCGTCAAGATCGTGATGCCGGAAGACTTCGTCATGCCCGCCGGCGGTCTGCACATCCGCTGGCCCGACCAGCCGCTCGAGCAGGAAGCGCGGCTGATGGACTACAAGTGGTACGCCGCGCTGGCTTATGTACGGGCCAACAAGCTCAACCACAACGTCATCCAGAGCAGCCGCGACCGCTTCGGCATCATCGCCAGCGGCAAGGCCTTCAACGACACGCGCCAGGCCTTGTCCGATCTCGGGCTGGACGACGACACATGCCGTGCGCTCGGCGTGCGCTTGCACAAGGTCAATGTGGTTTGGCCGCTGGAGGCCACCATCACGCGCGACTTCGCGCAGGGTCTGCAGGAGATCCTCGTCGTCGAGGAGAAGCGACAGGTCATCGAGTACCAGTTGAAGGAAGAGCTCTACAACTGGCGCAGCGATGTGCGCCCCAACGTGCTGGGCAAGTTCGACGAGCCCGAAGGTGATTCCACCGGCGGCGAATGGAGCATGCCCAACCCCAGCGACAACTGGCTGCTGCGCGCCAAGGCCGACCTGACCCCGGCGATCATCGCCAAAGCCATCGCCAAGCGCCTGAAGAAATTGGGTCTGGCACCGGCCGGCAGCGACATCGCTGCGCGCATGGACCAGCGCATTGCCGTCATCGAGGCGCGCGAACGGGCCCTGGTCGAACTCAAGACCGACACCGGCGAGCGCGCACCGTGGTTCTGTTCGGGCTGCCCACACAACACCAGCACCCGCGTGCCCGAGGGTTCCCGCGCCGTGGCCGGCATCGGCTGCCACTACATGGCGGTGTGGATGGACCGCTCGACCTCGACCTTCACCCAGATGGGTGGCGAAGGCGTCACCTGGACCGGCCAGCAACCCTTCACCACCGAGCCGCACATCTTCCCCAACCTGGGCGACGGCACCTACTTCCACCGCGGCCCGCTGGCCAACCGCCAGAGCATCGCCGCGGGCGTCAACATCACCTACAAGTTGCTCTACAACGACGCGGTGGCCATGACCGGCGGCCAGCAGGTCGGCGAGCGCCCCGAGGGCCACTCGGTGACGCAGATCATGAACAGCCTGGTCTCGGAGGGCGTGGCCAAACTCGTCATCGTCACCGACCAGCCCGAGAAGTACGAAGGCGTGGCCCTGGCGCCGGGCGTGGTGGTCGAGCATCGCGACGAGCTCGACCGCATCCAGCGCGAGTTCCGCGAGCTCCAGGGCACCACGGTCATCATCTATGACCAGACCTGTGCCACCGAGAAACGCCGGCGCAGGAAGCGCGGCAAGATGGTCGACCCCGAAAAGCGCGTCGTGATCAACGAGTTGGTCTGCGAAGGCTGCGGCGACTGCGGAGTGCAGAGCAATTGCCTGTCGGTCGAGCCGGTCGAGACCGAGTTCGGTCGCAAGCGGCGCATCAACCAGAACACCTGCAACAAGGACTACTCCTGCGTCAAAGGCTTCTGCCCGAGCTTCGTGACCGTCGAAGGCGGTCAGTTGAAGAAACCGAAGAAACTGCAGAAAGGTGACCTCGCCACCATGCCCACCCTGCCCGAGCCGCGCCTGCCGCTGACGGAGGCCGCCTGGGGCATCGTCGTCGGCGGCGTCGGCGGCACCGGCGTGATCACGATCGGCCAGCTGCTCGGCATGGCCGCGCACCTCGAGGGCCGTGGGGTCGTCACGCAAGACGCCGGCGGCTTGGCACAAAAGGGCGGCGCAACCTGGAGCCACATTCAGATTGCGAACCGGCAGGAGGCCATCTTCACGACCAAGGTCGACACAGCCAAGGCCGACCTGGTGATCGCCTGCGACTCCATCGTCGGCGCGGCCAAGTACACGCTGGCGGTGATGCAGCAAGGGCGAACCTACGTCGCACTCAACACCCATGGCACGCCGACGGCGGCCTTCGTCAAGAACGCCGACTGGCAGTTCCCCGGCGGCCATTGCGAAACCGCCATCAAGGCCAGCGTCGGCGACAACCTGGTCGGCGCCTTCGACGCTGAGCAGATCGCGGTGCAACTGGTCGGCGACTCGATCTACACCAACCCGCTGATGCTTGGCTACGCCTGGCAGCAGGGTCGCGTTCCGCTGAGCCACGCCGCATTGATGCGGGCCATCGAACTCAACGCAGTGCAAGTCGACAACAACAAGGCCGCCTTCGAGTGGGGCCGTCACGCCGCCCACGACCTGGCCTCGGTCCGGGCCCTGTTCAAGGCCGCGCAGGTGATCGAGTTCGTCAAGAAGCCCTCGCTCGACGAGATGCTCGCCAAGCGCGTGGACTTTCTTACCGGCTACCAGGACGCGGCCTATGCTGCCAGCTACAAGGGCTTTGTCGACAAGGTGCGCGCTGCCGAAGCGCCCCTGTCCAGCACCAAGCTCAGCGAAGCCGTGGCCCGCTACCTGTTCAAGTTGATGGCCTACAAGGACGAGTACGAGGTCGCGCGCTTGCACACCGACCGCGCCTTCACCGACAAGATCGCTTCGATGTTCGAGGGCGACTACAAGCTCATGCACCACCTCGCGCCGCCGGCGAACGCCAAGAAGAACCAGCGCGGCGAGTTGATCAAGCAACCTTTCGGGCCTTGGATGCGCAGCGCCTTTGCAGTGCTGGCCCGGCTCAAGGGCCTGCGCGGCACGGCCCTCGACCCCTTCGGTCGCAGCGCCGAACGCAAGACCGAGCGCGCCTTGATCGGCGAGTACCGCGCTGCCGTCGAGGAATTGCTCGGCGGGCTGTCGGCGCCGAAGCTGGCGCTGGCCGTGGAAATCGCGCGCATTCCGGAAGACATCCGCGGCTATGGCCATGTCAAGGAACGCCACCTGGCCGCTGCGCGGGCCAAGTGGCAAGGCCTGATGGCGCAATGGCGCGGCCCGGCCGAGCGCGCACGCACAGCCGCCTGAGCCGACCATGGGCGGGCCGTCGACGTGGCCGGCACTCGCCGCCGCGTGTCGGCGCGACGTGCCCCGCGTGCGCTTCCTGCTCGGCGACACGCCGGTCGGATCAGTCGCCGCGGCCCACCTGAGCACCTTGCGGGCGTGGCCGCAGTGGCTGCGGGTCGATGAGCATCAGGTGCAGCTGGCAGCGGCTGATGCCAGCCACGCCCTGGCGGTGATCAACACCGCACTGCGTCGCCAAGGCCTGATGCCCGCATGGCGCGACGAGACGTTCTCCGTCGTGACCGAACTGGGCGCCGCGCCGCTGGCGCAGATCGAGCGCGCCAGTGCACGCTTCTGGGGCACCCTGACCTTCGGCGCCCATGCCAACGGCTATGTCGCCGATGACGCGGGGCGGCCAACGCACCTTTGGATTGCCCGTCGCTCACCGCACAAAGCGACCGACCCGGGCAAGCTCGACAACCTGATCGGCGGCGGGGTCGCGATGGGTCAGACGCCCACGCAGGCGCTGGTG
>JANNFB010000333.1:0-10948 GCA_031379365.1 Burkholderiales bacterium | reverse complement strand
TCGACTGGCACGCATAGCCACGATCAGCAACTTGCATGGCCGGCGGTCGGCGCGCGGCTAGCATCACAGGCCCGCAAGATGGAGGCTGCAGATGCTGCAACTGGTGATCGGCAACAAGAACTACTCGTCCTGGTCGATGCGGCCTTGGGTCTTGATGCGTCAACTCGGCATTGCCTTCGACGAAATCAAGCTGCGCTTCGACTTCACGCCCGGCTCGGCCTTCTACCAGGCATTGGCGCAGCACACGCCGGCCGGCCACGTGCCCGTGTTGCTCATCGACGGCTTTGCCGTCTGGGACACCCTGGCCATCGCCGAGGCCCTCGCTGACCTGCACCCGTCACTGGCCGTGTGGCCGCGCGAGGCCAAGGCGCGGGCCCGGGCCCGCAGCCTGTGTGCCGAGATGCATGCCGGCTTTGGCGCACTGCGCAGCCACTGCCCGATGAACATCGAGGCCACCTTGCCGCAGATCGGCGTGCGGGTGCTGGCCGAGCAAGCCGGCGTGCGCCGCGACGTGCAGCGCATCGACGCGATGTGGCAGTCGCAGTTGCAGGCCCACGGTGGGCCCTTCCTGTTCGGTGAGTTCTGTGCCGCCGATGCCTATTTCGCGCCGGTGGTAGCCCGCACTCGCGGCTATGCCTTGCCGCTGTCGGCGCCGGCCCAGGCCTACGCCGACCGGGTGTGGGCCGCGCCGGGTGTCAGCGCCTGGGTTGCCGATGCCCTGGCAGAGCGTGATTTCCTGGATTTCGAAGAGCCCTACCGCAGCAGCGCGAACTGAAGCCGGACGCGCTCAACGGCGCGTGAACACGAGATCCCACACGCCGTGGCCGAGTTGCAGGCCGCGCTGCTCGAACTTGGTCAAGGGCCGGTAGTCCGGGCGCGGCGCAAAGCCCGCCTGACTGTTGACCAGTGCCGGCTCGGCCGACAAGACGTCCAGCATCTGCTCGGCATAGGGCTGCCAGTCGGTCGCGCAGTGGAGCCGGCCTCCGGGCTGCAAGCGCGAAGCCAGCAAGGCCACGAACGGCGGCTGGATCAGGCGGCGCTTGTGGTGCTTGGTCTTGTGCCAGGGGTCGGGGAAGAACACGTGCACGGCGGCCAGCGAAGCTGGGGCAATCATGTGTTCCAGCACCGCCACGGCATCGTGCTGGATCAGGCGCAGGTTGCCGAGGCCGGCTTCATCGATGCGCTGGAGCAGGGCGCCCACGCCGGGCGGGTGGACCTCGATGCCGAGAAAGTCGGTGGCCGGCTCCAGTGCAGCGATTTGCGCCGTCGCCTGGCCCATGCCAAAGCCGATTTCCAACACCAGCGGCGCGCCCCGTCCGAAGACCTGGGCGACGTCGAGCGGTGCAGCCCGGTAGGGCAGCACGTAGCGTGGCCCGAGCTCGGCCAGCGCGCGCACCTGGCCGCTGCCCATGCGCCCAGCGCGCAATACATAGCTGCGGATCGGGCGCTGCGGCGGGGTGGGGGGGGACGATTGCGGGTCAGCCATGGCGGGCGGATTGTCGCAAGCAGCGTGCCGGCGAATCGGTGAGGTGTCACGAAACAGCGCGGATCGTCGTTGTGCGCCACTCAGTGCGCGGCGGGCCTTGACGATACTGATGGCAACTCCGGCCTGTTCATCTCGACAGACTGTCTCCCGCTGTTGCCGTGCGCCACCCTCCCACTTTGCTCCGACCTCCGCGCTGCCAGGCAGGCTGTCCCGTCATGCTTGATCGAGCGCGCCCCGGATGAGACCCTGGTGGAATCGTCCCGGCTTGTCGATCCGCAGCACCGTGCTGCTGGGCATCGGCATTGCCGTGCTCGCGCCCACCGTGGCGCTCTGGCACGTCGAACAGCGCCTGACGCGCTCGGCGCAGGAACCCCTGATCGAGCAAAACCGAAACGCGGTGCTGGTGATGGCAGCCAGCGCCCTGGTCGTTCCGCTATGGACTCTGGACGAGTTGGCGACGCGTCAAGCGGCCCAGCGTGCACTGGAGGAGCCCTCGGTGCTTGGCCTGCGCCTGACCGAGCGAAGGCCCTTGGGAACCCCTACCGTACTCAGCAAGCCGGGGACAGCGCTTGGCCAGGGCGTCCTGCTGAAGACGCCAATAACCCGCGAGGGCGAGGCCTTGGGCGAACTCGAGATCTGGTTCGATCCGGCGCAGATCGACCGCCTGCTGGCGGATCGGCGCAGTGCCAACATCCAGCTGGCGGCGTTGCAGGTGCTGCTCAGCGTGGCCGTGCTGCTGGCGGTCTTGTACCGGCGCCTGCTGGCACCGATTCGGCGCCTCAAGCGCCAGGCCAGCGAGATCGCCTTGCGCGCCGAGTTCGCGCCTGTCAAGTGGGACCGCCGCGACGAGTTGGGGCAGTTGGGCGCACACCTCAACGACGTGCACGCCCAGATCGACGGCCTGTTCAGCCAACTCGAGGCGCAGAAGGCCGAGCTGGAGAAGGTCGCGTTGCACGACCCGCTGACCGGCCTGCCCAACCGGGCCTTGTTCCGCGAGCTGACACGCTCGGCGGTGGCCAGCGCCCAACGCGACGGTGGCCGGCTGGCACTCTTGTTCATCGACCTGGACCGTTTCAAGGCGGTCAATGACACCTGGGGCCATGCCGCCGGCGACGCCTTGCTGGTGGCCGTGGCCCAGCGCTTGCGCGGTGCCGTGCGCGCTGCCGATGTCGTGTGCCGCCACAGCGGCGATGAGTTCACGATCCTGCTGCGCGACGCCAGCGATTGGAGCGAGGTGGCCGCCACGGCGGATCGCCTGCTCAAGGAGCTCGAGCGCCTGGTGCCCCTGAGCACGGGCAACGTCGGTGTCTCGGCCAGCATCGGCGTGGCCTTGTTCCCGGACGACGCCGAAGACCATGAAACCCTGGTTCGTCACGCTGACACCGCGATGTACGCAGCCAAGAACCTGGGCCGAGCCCGCTGCAGCTTTTATCGCAGCGAGTTCAATGCCCACCTTCAGGCGAGTCTGCAGCTGGAGCAGGAGCTGCGCCATGCCTTGGCGCATGAAGAGTTCGTCCTCTATTACCAGCCCCAGGTCGATGCGGTCACGGGTGCGCTGCTGGGCTGCGAAGCCTTGATCCGCTGGCAGCATCCCGTGCGTGGCATGGTTCCGCCGCTCGAGTTCATCGGTGCCGCCGAGCAATGCGGCCTGATCGGTGACATCGGCGCCTGGGCCATTCGCACGGCCTGCGCGCAGATCGCCCGGTGGAAGAAGGCGGGTCTGACGTTCGGCAGCGTGGCGGTGAACATCTCGGCGCTCGAGTTCCGCAACCATCGGCTGGTCGACACCCTCATGCGGGCGATGGCCGACTTCGAGGTGCAGCCCCACGAACTCGAAATCGAGCTGACCGAGAGCGTGTTGATGACGGACACCGACACCACCCGCCTGATCGTCGAGCGCCTGCACGACCTGGGTTTGCCGCTGGCCGTAGACGACTTCGGCACCGGCTACTCGTCACTCGCGTATCTCAAGCACCTGCGGCCGTCGAAGATCAAGATCGACCGCAGCTTCGTGCGCGATCTGCCCGGCGACGACGATGACCGGGTGCTGGTCCAGGCCATCGTGCAGCTGGCGACGGCTCTGGGCATCCGCGTTGTAGCCGAGGGCGTGGAGACCGCCGCGCAGAGCGACTTCCTGCAGGGCATCGGCTGCGGCCTGTTGCAGGGCTACTTCATCGGCCGGCCGACACCGGCGCCGGCTTTCGAGGCCTTTGCAGCCGCCTCGCACGAAGGGCGCACTGATCGGCCGCTGGCCCTCACCGCCGCCTGAACGGCCCTGCCGCGCGCCTCGGCCGCGCGTTAAACTCGCTTCCACACTGCGGGTGTAGTTCAATGGTAGAACGGCAGCTTCCCAAGCTTCATACAGGGGTTCGATTCCCCTCACCCGCTCCAACGCACATGGGCCCCTCGCGGGCCCGTTCGCTTGTTCGCCCATGAGCCGCAGGGCCGCTCCCAAGGTGAATGCCGCAGTGCGAAGCTCGGAGCTTGCTTGATGAGCCGTGCCGGTGCCCCGACCAAGCCCACCGCTACGCTGCTGTGCGTTGGCCTGCAGGTGCCTGGCGCAACCAACTGCGCCAGCCTCGACGAAGCCGCGGCGCAGTTGCGCGACGTCAGCTTCGAAGTCATGGTCGCCGCCGTCCCAGCCGATGAGTTGCTGCACTGGACTGCGCTGTCGCACGCCGTGCTCGATACGGCGGTGATTGCCTTGCTGCTTGAGGCACCCACCGAGTCCGCACTCGGCGCGCTGCTCGAACGCGGCGTGCAGGACGTCGTGGTGCAGACCGACAGCCCCGCCGAGGCCCTGCAGCGGCGCATGGACATCGCCGTGCGGCGCAAGGCGCTCGACCGTGTCGCTCGCAAGGCCTTCGCCGTCGATCTGGCGACCGGCCTGCCCAACCACACCCAGTTGCTGGAGCACATGACCCATCTGCTGGCGCTGCGCGAGCGCGAGCCGGCGCCGATGGCGGTGATTGCCTTACGCATCGAGGGCCTGGCCACGGTTGCTGCCTCGCTGGGCGCCGAGTCGGCCAATGTGCTGCGGCGCAAGGTGGCGGTGCGCCTGCGCGCCAGTCTGCGCGCCAGCGATGTCGCGGCCTCCATCGGCAACGACGCTTTCCTCGTGCTGCTGGCCTGGGTCGACGCGGCGACGGATGGCGAGCGAGTGGCCGACAAGCTGGTGCAATCGCTTCGCCAGCCTTTCAACGTCGCCGGTCAAGATGCGGCCGTGGCCGTCAGTGCAGGCTTGGCGCTGTACCCCGAGCACGGCAAGACACCGGATGCCCTGCTGCGGCGCGCGGTCGGTCAAGCCGCGCATCTGGCCACGGTCGGGCGCGACGGCTTCGCGAACCGCATCGAACGCGGGCCCAGCACGGCCGCCAACGACGACGACGCCTGACGGGCGACCGAAGCCGCGGCGTGCCCTGGCTAGGGGCCTTTGCTGCGACCCCTTCCTATAATCGAAAACTGCGCGCCAGCAGGTATCGCTGCGCGCCTTGCCCTGACTGAAAGCCCTGGGATGAAAGCCGCCGAGATCCGCTCCACCTTTCTGAAGTATTTCGAGTCCCAGGGGCACCAGCTCGTGGCCTCGTCGCCCGTGGTGCCCGGCGACGACCCGACGCTGCTGTTCACCAACGCCGGGATGAACCAGTTCAAGGACGTGTTCCTCGGCTTCGACAAGCGGCCCTACAACCGCGCCGCGACGAGCCAGAAGTGCATCCGCGCCGGCGGCAAGCACAACGATCTCGAGAACGTCGGCTACACCGCGCGGCACCTGACCTTCTTCGAGATGCTGGGCAACTTCAGCTTCGGCGATTACTTCAAGCACGACGCGATCAAGTTCGCCTGGGCCCTGCTGACGGAGCATTTCAAGCTGCCCAAGGAGAAGCTCTGGGCCACGGTTTACGCCGAGGACGACGAGGCCTACGAGATCTGGCTCAAGGTGATCGGCCTGCCGGCCGAGCGCATCGTGCGCATCGGCGACAACAAGGGCGCACGCTACGCCTCCGACAATTTCTGGATGATGGGCGACACGGGCCCCTGCGGCCCGTGCAGCGAGATCTTTTACGACCACGGTCCGGCGGTGGCCGGTGGCCCGCCCGGCTCGCCCGAGCAGGACGGCGACCGCTACGTCGAGATCTGGAACAACGTCTTCATGCAGTTCAACCGCACCGAAGACGGCGCGATGCACAAGCTGCCCAAACCCAGCGTCGATACCGGCATGGGCCTGGAGCGCCTGGCCACGGTGCTGCAGGGCGTGCACAACGTGTTCCAGGTGGATCTGTTCATGCGCTTGCTCGACGAGGCCAAGCGCGCCGTCGACGGCGCGGGGGGCGGTGACTGTGATCGCGAGGCGGCCTCGCTCAAGGTGATCGCCGACCACATCCGCGCCTGCAGTTTCACCGTCGTCGACGGCGTGATCCCCGGCAACGAGGGCCGCGGCTATGTGCTGCGCCGGATTGCGCGCCGCGCCATCCGCCACGGCTACAAGCTGGGCGCGAGCAAGCCCTTCTTCCACAAGCTCGTTGCGCCGCTGGCCGCCGAGATGGGCGAGGCCTACCCCGAACTGCGCCGCGATGCAGTGCGCGTGACGGAGGTCTTGAAGCAGGAGGAAGAGCGTTTCTTTCAGACCATCGCCAACGGCATGGAGATCCTCGAGGGCGAGCTGACCAAGGGCAGCCAGCAGATTGCCGGCGATCTGGCCTTCAAGCTGCATGACACCTTCGGCTTCCCGCTCGACCTGACGGCCGATGTCTGCCGCGAGCGCGGTGTCGGCGTCGACGAGGCCGGCTTCAACCTGGCCATGAACCGCCAGCGCGAGCAGGCCCGCGCGGCCGGTAAATTCAAGCTAGCGCAAGGGCTGGCCTACAGCGGTGCGGACACCGCCTTCCATGGCTACGAGCACCTGGTTTGCGAGCACAGCAAAGTGATTGCCCTTTACGTCGACGGCGCGGCTGTGAACCGGGCGAGTGCCGGTGACGATGTCGTCGTCGTGCTCGACCACACCCCCTTCTATGCCGAGAGCGGCGGCCAGGTTGGCGATGCCGGCGAGTTGCGCAACGCCCGGGCCCGTGTGCTGATCGATGACACCACCAAGGTTCAGGCGGCGGTGTTCGGCCACCAAGGTCGGGTCGTGGAGGGTGAGCTCGAGGTCGGCGACAGTTTCGTGGCGCGCGTCGATGGCGAGCGCCGGGTCCGGACCGTGCGCAACCACAGCGCCACCCATTTGATGCACAAGGCCCTGCGCGAAGTGCTGGGCGTGCATGTGCAGCAGAAGGGTTCGCTTGTGAACGCCGAGCGCACGCGCTTCGACTTCGCCCACAACGCGCCGGTGACGGCGGAGCAGGTGCGCCAGGTCGAAGCTCTGGTGAATGCCGAAGTGCTGGCCAACGCGGCCACCGTGGCGCGCGTGCTGCCGCTCGACGAGGCGCAGAAGCTCGGCGCCATGATGCTGTTCGGCGAGAAATACGGCGACGAGGTGCGGGTGCTTGACATCGGCAGTTCGCGCGAGCTCTGCGGCGGCACGCATGTGCAGCGCAGCGGCGACATCGGCCTGTTCAAGATCGTTGCCGAGGGCGGCGTGGCCGCCGGCATCCGCCGCGTCGAAGCGGTCACCGGCAACAATGCCTTGGCGTACCTGCAGCAGCTGGAGTCCACGCTGGGCGACGTGGCGGGTGCCTTGAAGGTCACCCCGGCCGAAGTGCCGGTGCGGGTGAGCGCTGCGCTCGACCAGGTGCGTGCGCTCGAGAAAGAGTTGTCGGCGCTGAAGGGCAAGCTGGCCTCTGCGCAAGGCGACGAGTTGCTGGGGCAGGCGGTGAACGTCAAGGGCGTGCAGGTGTTGGCCGCGGTGCTTGCCGGCGCCGACGCCAAGGCCCTGCGCGAAACCATGGACAAGCTGAAGGACAAGCTCAAGAGTGGCGTCATCGTGCTGGCGGCGCTCGAGGGCGGCAAGGTCCAGCTGGTGGCCGGCGTCACCGCTGATCGTGTCGGCCAGATCAAGGCGGGCGAGCTGGTCAACTTCGTCGCCCAGCAGGTGGGCGGCAAGGGTGGCGGCAAGGCCGACTTGGCCATGGCCGGCGGCCCCGACGCGGCGGCGCTGCCCCAGGCCCTTGCCTCGGTCGCGGCCTGGGTCAGCGAGCGTGCCTGATCCCGTGATCGTCATCCGCCGGCCGCGCCCCGAGGACGCGGCGGCCATGATGGCCATCATGGGCGACCCGCTGGTGCTACCGGGGCTGCTGCAACTGCCTTACCCGACCGAGGCGCTGTGGAAGAAGCGCATCGAGGAGATGCCTGTGGGTCCGACGACGGCGGAGCTCTTCGTCGTCGCCGAGCGCGGCGGCGTGGTCGTCGGCAATGCCGGCGTGCATCCGGTCCCGCATGTGCGGCGCGGTCATTGCGCCGGTATCGGCATGGCGGTCGCCAGCAACGCGCAAGGCCAGGGCGTCGGCAGCGCGCTGATGGCAGCGCTGATCGACTGGGCCGACAACTGGGCCCACTTGCTGCGCCTCGAATTGACGGTCTTCACGGACAACGCCGGCGCGATCGCGCTGTACCGCAAGTTCGGCTTTGAACTCGAGGGCACGCACCGCGCCTATGGCTTGCGCAATGGCGTCTTTGCCGACGTGCATGCGATGGCGCGCCTGCATCCCAACCCACCCACCTTGCGATGATCCAGCGCCTGCTGGCCGTGCTGCTGCTGGGCGTCGGCATGGCTTCGGCCGTGGCGCAGTCACGGTCTGTCGTGGTGCCGAGCCTGGACGCGCCGGAGGCCGTGGCCGTGCAGCTGCCGGGCCATTGGTTTGCGGCCGACGCGGGCAGCGACCGGCCGGCGGTGGTGTTGCTGCACGGCTGCGGTGGCGTGGTCGACGGCAAGGGCCGGCTGGGTCAGCGTTTTGTCGACTACGCCGCCATGCTCAACGCCGAGGGTTGGCACGCCCTGGTGCTCGATTCGCTGACGCCGCGCGGCGAGAAGGAGTTGTGCACCCAGCGGACCGGCACGCGCCGTGTCACCCAGGCCCAGCGCCGCCTCGATGCGCTCGGGGCGCTGCAGTGGCTGGCCACGCAGCCAGGTGTCGATCGCCAACGGCTGGTCTTGCTCGGCTGGTCCAACGGCGGCAGCACCGTGCTGGCGGCAACCAACCGACTGCACAGCGCAGTCGCCCGCACGCCCCTCGCGCCGCGGGCCGCGGTGGCCTTCTATCCGGGCTGCGAAGCGGAACTGGCGCGCCGCTATGCATCGACCGCGCCGACCTTGCTGCTGGTTGGGGACAGCGATGACTGGACCCCGGCACAACCCTGCCGCGAGTTGGCGGCGGTTTCCGGCAGCGGCTTGACCCTGGTGGCCTATGCCGGGGCCTACCACGGCTTCGACAGCACCGCGCCGCTGCGCGTGCGTCGCGATGTACCCAACGGCGTGCGGCCGGGCCAAGGCGTCACGGTGGGCGGCGACACGGCGGCTCGCGAGGCGTCGCGCCGCGAGGTGCTCGAGTTCCTGCGGCGCCAGCTCAACGGCTGAGCCGCTGCCAGCATCGCGACCCATGAACCAAGACCTCGCCGGACGTCACATCGTGCTCGGCCTGTCGGGCGGCGTGGCCTGCTACAAGGCGGCCGACCTGGCACGCGAACTCATCAAGTCGGGCGCCACCGTGCAGGTGGTGATGACGGAGGCTGCGACGCAGTTCATCACCCCAGTCACGATGCAGGCCCTGACGAACCGCCCGGTGCTGACCAGCCAGTGGGATGCGCGCGAAGCCAACAACATGGCACACATCAATCTCACGCGCGGCGCGGACGCGCTGCTGGTTGCGCCGGCCAGCGCCGACTTCATCGCCAAGCTGGCCCAGGGCCGCGCCGATGATCTGCTCAGCCTGACCTGCCTGGCGCGGCCTGTTGCAAGCTGCGCCTTGCTGCTGGCGCCGGCGATGAACCGCGAAATGTGGTCGCACCCCGCGACGCAGCGCAATGTGGCGCAGGTGGCCGCTGACGGCGCCATGCTGCTCGGCCCGGCCTCGGGCGACCAGGCCTGCGGTGAGGTCGGCGATGGCCGCATGCTCGAGGCGGCGGACTTGCGTGACGAGCTGATCGCCTTCTTCCAGCCCAAGTTGCTGGCTGGCCGCTCGGTCCTGATCAGCGCCGGGCCGACCTATGAGGCGATCGACCCGGTGCGCGGCATCACCAACCTGTCGAGCGGCAAGATGGGCTTTGCCATCGCCCGCGCCGCCGCCGAGGCGGGCGCGCGCGTGACGCTGGTGGCCGGCCCGGTGGCACTGTCGACGCCGCGAGGGGTCAGGCGCATCGATGTGCGCAGCGCTCAGCAGATGTTCGATGCGGTGCTGCCGGCCGCCGCAACGCACGACGTGTTCGTCGCCACCGCTGCGGTGGCCGACTGGCGCCCAGCCGCAGCCGCCGAACAGAAGATCAAGAAGGCCGCTGGCCGCGCGGTGCCAAGCTTCGAGCTGACGGAGAACCCCGACATCCTGGCCAGCGTCGCGGCACTGGCCAAACCGCCGTTCTGCGTCGGCTTCGCGGCGGAAAGTTCGGATGTGGCCCGCCACGCGCGGGAGAAGTTGCAACGCAAGAAGCTGCCCCTGGTGGTCGGCAATCTCGGCCCGGCGACCTTCGGGCAAGACGACAACGCGTTGTTGCTGGTCGACGCCACCGGCGAGCGTGAGCTGCCGGGCGGCGGTCGGCGCGCCGACAAGCTGGTGTTGGCGCGCGAACTGGTGGCCGAGATCGCCCGGCGGCTTGCAGCATGACGACGATCGACATCAAGTTGCTCGATGCGCGCATGGCGGCGCACCTGCCGCATTACGCCACCCCCGGCAGCGCCGGCCTGGACCTGCGGGCCTGCCTGGCCGAAGCCTTGGTGCTCGCACCGGGCCAGACCACGTTGATCCCCACCGGCCTGTCGATCCATATCGGCGACCCGGGGCTGGCCGCGATGCTACTGCCGCGTTCGGGCCTGGGCCACAAGCACGGCATCGTGCTGGGCAATTTGGTCGGCCTGATCGACAGCGATTACCAGGGTCCGTTGATGGTCAGCTGCTGGAACCGCGGCAGCGTGCCGTTCACGATCGAACCCATGGAGCGCATTGCGCAAATGGTCATCGTGCCCGTGGTGCAGGCGACGTTTCGCCGGGTCGACAGCTTCGCCACCTCCGAGCGCGGTGAGGGCGGCTTCGGCTCGACCGGCAAACGCTGAGAGCTCGGGCTGCGCAGCGCCGCTCCGAGGCGTTCGCTCCTCTCACACCGAATCGCGTTCAATCGCATAAGAACGGAACGCGGCTCGCGGCCCATTGCGGACATTGGCTTACGTCCGCTGTTTCATGCTGGCATGGGCGCGAGCAAGACGGTGGGCGCGGCCTGGGCGGGACTCAAACGGCTTGCCCTTCGCTGCGCTGCGGGTGCCCTGCGATGCTCGGCTGGCCGGCCCCGTTGCAGAACTCCCGCCGTTCGCTGCGCTCACTG
>JANNFB010000320.1:0-37365 GCA_031379365.1 Burkholderiales bacterium | reverse complement strand
CCTGCGCCAGCAGGGCCGTGGCGGCATGCGCCGCCGCGGCGTGCCGCGCCAGTGCGCCGGCTGCGCCGACGGCGCCGGGCGCGCGTCGCGCGTCGCTGAGCAGCAGGGCCAGCGCAAGGGCACGCCACTGCGCTGCGGCGGGCTGCGGCAGATGCACCCAGCGCCTTCGCAGTGCGCCGTGCATGGCGCGGCGCTGCGGTGCAGTGGCGCTGCGCGCCCGCTCGACCAGAGTGGCAAAGACCTGACGCCGCGCGGCCGCACCCAGCGCTGCCATCTCTGCCTCGACCGCCGCGGCCACCGGCAAGTCGGCGGTGGCCGCGCGCCAGGCAGCCCAGCCCGGCGCGGGGTCCGGCGTATCGGGATCGAGTGCCAGGGCCAGCATGGCGGCTTGCCACTCGCCGGGGCCGTGCCAGCGGTCGATGCGGGCCAGCGCTTCGAGTTCGCGCGCGCGGCCGTCGAACGAGGTCGGGACCTGCAGCGGGTCATGGCGCTCGGCCTCGGGTGCCGATGCCGGTTCGGGCGCCGTCGGGGGCTCGCCGCCGGCGCTCGCCGCACCGCCGCCGCCGCCCGCGCCCGCGCGAAAGCCCGGCCCGGCTCGTGAGGCTGCGCCGGCAGGGCCCGTCGCAGCCAGTTTCATCACCGCTTCGACATCGTCGGCATCGACAGGCTCGACGCCCGCCGTCAGCGGCAGCACCTCGCGGCCGTACAGGCGCCGCAGGCGCTCGCCCAGCGACGGGTGGGTGTGCCACAGCGCGCGCCAGCCGGCGCCGGCGCCGCGGTGCGCCAGCAGCAGGTGGGCGAGGCTGGCGGCGTGGCTGCTCTGCAGCGCGGCGCGGCCGTGCAGTTGCTGGTCGGCCACCTTGCGCAGGGCACCGCCCAGGCCGTCGACCAGGCGCGTGTACTTGACGGCGGAGGCGTCGGCCAGGAACTCGCGCTGGCGGCTGACAGCGGCCTGCAGCAGGCGCCCCGCCGCCCAGCCGAGCGAGCCGACGGCCATCAAGCCCAGGCCGAACAAGGCGCCGAGGCCACGCCGGCCGCGCTCATCGGGCTCCCACAGCGACAGGCCCAGGCCCCAGATCATCTGCAGGCCCCAGACGAGGCCCACCAGGCGCATGTTCAGGCGCGTGTCGCCATGCACGAGGTGGCTGAACTCGTGCGCGACGACGCCCTGCAGTTCGGCTCGCGTCAGGCGCTCGAGCGCACCGCGGGTGACGGCCACCACCGCGTCGTCGGCACCCCAGCCCGCCGCGAAGGCGTTGATGGCATCGTCCTTGGGCAGCACCCAGGCCGCCGGTGCGCCCGCGGCGCCGCCGCTGTGGCCAGAGGCAATCGCCATTTCCTGCACCACGTTGGCAAAGCGGCGCTCCAGGCCGCCCAGCTCGCCACCGGCGCTGACCTGCGCGGCGCGCCCGCCGGCCAACCGCGCCACATGGGCGCCGCCTTCGCCCAGGCGCACGGTTTCGATCCAGCAGCCGCCGAGCACGAACAGCAGCACCAGGGCGGTGTTGGTCTCGAAGAACAGGGTCGGGAAGCCGCGCGCGAAGGGGAAAGTCAGCCAGTAGATCAGCGCCAGCACGCCATTCACGGCCAGCAGCAGGCCGACCACCACCAGCGCGAACAGGGCCAGCAGGCGCAGCGTCGATTGCCGGGCGGTGCGCTCGTGCTGGCGAAAGCGCATGGCGTTCTTCAGGCCAGCGCCGGGCCGTCCCGAGCGGTCTGAGCGCCCAGGGGCCACGGAGCAGCCCCTTCGGGTCTCGCGGGGCGCGGGCGCAGCGAGCTTGGGGCTGTCACAGCGTGACCTTGACGGCGCTGCGCTCGGCCTCGCTGGCGGTGGCCTGGAGCATTGCCGCCGGCTTGAAGCTGAAAACCGCGGCAACGACGTTGGTGGGCACCTGTTGCGCTGCGTTGTTGTACTCCAGCACGCTGTCGTTGAAGGCCTGGCGCGCGAAGGCGATGCGGTTCTCGGTGTGGCCGAGTTCCTCGCTCAGCTCGCGCAGCGTGGCGTCGGCCTTGAGCTCGGGGTAGGCCTCGACGACGACGGCCAGCTGGCGCAACGCGCCGGCCAAGGCGCCTTCTGCCCCCGCCAGGGCGCCGATGCGCTCGGCATCCGCCGGCTTGCCGCGCGCCGCGTCGCCGGCGCTCTTGGCCGTGTTGCGCGCGGCGATCACGGCTTCGAGCGTGTCGCGCTCGTGCTGGACGTACTTGCGCGCGACCTCGACCAGGTTCGGGATCAGGTCATAGCGGCGTTTCAACTGCACATCGATCTGGGCGAAGGCGTTGGTGATCTCGTTGCGCACGCGCACCAGGCGGTTGTAGGCCGCCAGCATCCACAGGCCCAGGGTGAGCAGGACGATCCAGGTGACGATTTGCATGGCGCTCATGGTCGGGCTCCGTGGTGGCAATGGCCGGCAATGTACGGCAGCACCGCCCCTACAATCGCAGCAACATGGCAGGAAGCGACCCCACACCCGACGAAGTGCGCAGTTTCATTGCGGCCGGGCTGGCCTGCGAGCACCTCGAGGTC
The DNA here is from genome assembly GCA_031379365.1 of Burkholderiales bacterium. Lineage (GTDB taxonomy): Bacteria > Pseudomonadota > Gammaproteobacteria > Burkholderiales > Burkholderiaceae_C > CADEEN01. The sequence continues at coordinate 34,841 of JANNFB010000320.1, read as the reverse complement.
GAGGGCGACGGCCGCCATTTCTTCGCCACCATCGTGGCCGCCGAGTTCGAGGGCCGCTCGCGCGTGGCCCGCCACCAGCGCGTCTACGCAGCGCTCGGCGATAGAATGCGCGAACAAATTCACGCTCTGTCGATGAAGACGCTGACACCCGCCGAGTGGCACACCAGCCGCCCGGCTGACGCCCAACCGGCCCACCACCACTGACCCTGCCCGCGGCGCACATGCTGCGGGTGGCGGTTGGCGGCGTTCGGCAACGGCGCAGGTCCACCGGTCTCCCGCGGCGCGTGCGTCCGGCACCTGACGGACGACGATCATGGACAAGCTTCTCATTCGCGGTGGCCGCCGGCTGCAAGGCGAGGTGCCGATCGCCGGCGCCAAGAACGCCGCTCTGCCCGAGCTGACCGCCGCCTTGCTGGTGGGCGCGCCGGTCACGCTGTCCAACGTGCCGCGTCTGCAAGACGTGTCCACCATGCTCAAGCTGCTACGCAACATGGGCGTGGCGGCCGATCGGCATGCCGATGCGCCCGAGACCGTGACCCTCGATGCGACCACGATCAGCACGCCGGAAGCGCCCTATGACCTGGTGAAGACGATGCGCGCCTCGATCCTGGTGCTGGGCCCGCTGCTGACCCGCCTGGGTGAGGCCAAGGTGTCGTTGCCGGGCGGTTGCGCCATCGGCTCGCGCCCGGTCGACCAGCACATCAAGGGCCTGCAGGCCATGGGCGCCGAGATCAGCGTCGAACACGGCTACATCCTGGCCAAGGCCAAACGCCTGAAGGGCGCCCGCATCACCACCGACATGGTCACCGTCACCGGCACCGAGAACCTGCTGATGGCTGCCGTGCTGGCTGACGGCGAAACCCTGCTCGAGAACGCCGCCCAGGAACCCGAGGTCACCGATCTGGCTGAACTGCTGATCGCCATGGGCGCGAAGATTGACGGCCAGGGCAGCGGCCGCATCCGCATCCAGGGCGTGAGCCGCTTGCATGCGCCCCAGGGCGGGCACCGCATCATTCCCGACCGCATCGAAACCGGCACCTTTCTCTGCGCCGTGGTGGCCGCGGGTGGCGACGTGACCCTGCGCGGCACCCGCGCCGACCACCTCGATGCGCTGGTCGACAAACTGCGTGAGGCGGGTGCGACGATCGAAGCGGGCGCCGACTGGATCCGCGTGCGCGCCAGCGCACGGCCCAAGGCGGTGGGGTTTCGCACCAGCGAGTACCCCGCCTTCCCGACCGACATGCAGGCCCAGTTGATGACGGTGAACTGCATCGCTGAAGGCAGCGCACGCATCAGCGAGACGATTTTCGAGAACCGCTTCATGCATGTGAACGAACTGGTGCGCCTGGGCGCGAAGATCGAGGTCGACGGCCACACGGCGGTGGTGCATGGCGTGCCACAGCTCTCGGGCGCCACCGTGATGGCCACCGACTTGCGCGCCTCCGCCAGCCTGGTGATCGCCGGCCTGGTGGCCGACGGCCAGACCCAGGTCGAGCGCATCTACCACCTCGACCGCGGCTACGACCGCATGGAAGCCAAGCTGCGCGCGATTGGCGCCGACATCGAGCGGGTGACATGACCCACCGCCGAAGCGCCTTCGGCGCTCCCCCAGTGGACCGGCACGGGCCACCTCGTGGCCCTTGGGGCGTCGCCAGCGGACCGGCGGCGCCGGATCCGCGGCGCCTGCTTGGCTCGTTGCCGGTGGCGCCGCTCGGAAGGCCCGTATGCTGACGCTCGCGCTGTCCAAAGGCCGCATCCTCGACGACTGCCTGCCCTTGCTCAAGGCCGCCGGCATCGAGGTGCTGGAGGACCCCGAGACCTCGCGCAAGCTGATCCTGGCCACCAGCCGGCCCGACGTGCGCGTGGTGCTGGTGCGCGCCAGCGATGTGCCGACCTATGTGCAGTACGGTGGCGCCGACCTCGGCGTGGCCGGCAAGGACATCCTGCTCGAGCACAGCGGCGACGGCCTGTACCAGCCGCTGGACCTGAAGATCGCCCGCTGCCGACTGAGTGTGGCCACGCGCGCTGATTTCGATTACGCCAAAGCCATCCAGCAGGGCTCGCGCATCCGCGTGGCCACCAAGTACACCGGCGTGGCGCGCCAGCACTTCGCCGACAAGGGTGTGCACGTCGACCTCATCAAGCTCTACGGCTCGATGGAGCTGGCGCCGCTGACCGGGCTGGCCGATGCGATCGTCGACCTGGTGTCGTCGGGCAACACGCTGCGCGCAAACAACCTGGTCGAGGTCGAGCACATCGTCGACATCTCTTCGCGGCTGATCGTCAACCAGGCCGCACTGAAGCTCAGGCACGGGGCCATCCGGCCGCTGATCGAGGCCTTCGAGCGGGCGGTGGCGGTGTGAAGACAGTCCGTCGCCTGGCCACGGTTGAAGCCGACTTCGAGGCGGCATTCGCGGCGCTGCGCTGGTCGGCAGAAAGTGACGCATCGGTCGACGCCACCGTGGCCGCGATCCTGGCCGATGTGCGCCAGCGCGGCGACGCCGCGGTGCTGGACTGCACCGCCCGCTTCGACGGCCTGCACGTCGCCAGCGTGGCGGCGCTCGAACTCTCGCGCGGCGAGTTGGCCGACGCGCTGCAAGCCATCACCCCTGCGCAGCGCGCTGCGCTCGAGATGGCGGCCGAGCGCGTGCGCAGCTACCACGAGCGCCAGTTCGATGCGACCTGCCGCAGCTTTGCCTACCGCGACGCCGACGGCACGCTACTCGGCCAGAAAGTCACGCCGCTGGATCGCGTCGGCGTGTACGTGCCGGGCGGCAAGGCGGCCTACCCGTCGTCGGTGCTGATGAACGTGGTGCCGGCGCGGGTGGCGGGCGTTGGCGAAATCATCATGGTGGTGCCGACGCCGCGTGGCGAGCGCAATGCCCTGGTACTGGCCGCCGCCCACATCGCCGGCGTCGACCGCGTCTTCACGGTCGGCGGCGCGCAGGCCGTGGCCGCGCTGGCCTACGGCACCGCGACCATCCCTCGCGTGGACAAGATCACCGGGCCCGGCAATGCCTACGTCGCCAGCGCCAAGAAGCAGGTCTTCGGCCAAGTCGGCATCGACATGATCGCGGGGCCCAGCGAAATTCTGGTGCTGGCGGACGGCAGCACGCCGCCTGACTGGGTGGCGATGGACCTGTTCAGCCAGGCCGAGCACGACGAGTTGGCGCAAAGCATCCTGCTCAGCCCCGATGCGGCCTATCTTGACGCTGTGGCCGCGGCCATCGACCGCCTGCTGCCGACGCTGCCGCGCGAGGCGATCATCCGCGCCTCGCTGGCCGGTCGCGGCGCACTCATTCACACCCGCTCGATGGAAGAGGCCTGCGCCATCAGCAACCGCATCGCGCCCGAGCACCTCGAGGTCTCCAGCGCGAACCCTGAGCGCTGGGAGCCGCTGCTCCGGCATGCCGGCGCGATCTTCCTCGGCCGCTTCACCAGCGAAAGCCTGGGCGACTACTGCGCCGGGCCCAACCATGTGTTGCCGACCGCGGGCACGGCGCGTTTTTCGTCGCCGCTGGGCGTCTACGACTTCGTCAAGCGCAGCAGCCTGATCGAAGTGAGCGCCGCGGGCGCCCAGTCGCTCGGCGAGATCGCGTCCGTGCTGGCGCATGGCGAGGGCCTGCAGGCGCACGCGCGTGCCGCCGAAATGCGCCTCGGCGTGACCGACACCGCGTCGGTGACTTCGCCGGCGTTCGAGGTCCGGCCGGTCACCGAGGCGATCGTCGACGACCTCATCAAGCTCAAGACGACACCCGAGCAGGAGCGGTTTGTTGCCTCGGTATCCAAGTCGCTGGCGCAGGCGGCCTACCGCCCGGCGGGCCGCCCGCTCGGCCTGTACGCCGATGGCAAGCCGGTGGGCCTGCTGCTGCTGTGGGATGCGCGCCGCGACCCCGATTTGGCCGAGCGCGCCGACCAGCTCTACATCTGGCGCCTGAGCATCGACGCCCGCTTCCAACGCCAGGGCCATGGCCAAGCGGCGATGCGCTGGCTCATCGACGAAGCGCGGCGCATGGGGGTGGCCAGCGTCGGCCTGTCGCATGTGCCCGAGAACCCGGTCGGCGCCTTCTACCAGCGCTTCGGCTTTGCCTACACCGGTGCCGTCAACGAAGGCGAGCACGAGATGGTCCTGCGGCTCGAGTGAATCGATGACACCTTTGAACGAACGCATTGCCCGCACGATCCGCCAGGACGTGCAGTCCGCCGCCGGCTACGCCATCCAGCCCAGCGCTGGCATGGTCAAGCTCGACGCGATGGAGAACCCCTTCGGCCTGCCACTCGCGCTGCAGCGTGAGCTGGGGGAGCGTCTGGGCCGCGCGGCCTTGAATCGCTACCCCCTGGGCAAGGGCGACGTGGCGGCGGCACTCACACGCCACTTCGACGTGCCCGCCGGCTGCCGCGTCACCATCGGCAATGGCTCCGATGAGTTGATCGATCTGCTCTCCGTGGCCTGTGATGTGCCCGGTGCGGTGGTGCTGGCGCCGCTGCCCGGCTTCGTGATGTACGAGATGTCGGCGCGGCTGCGTGGCCTGCGCTTCGTCGGCGTGCCGCTGACAGCACGCTTCGAGCTCGACGAGCCGGCGATGCTGGCGGCGATCGAGCGCGAGCGCCCGGCGCTCACCTACATCGCCTACCCGAACAACCCGACCGGTAACCTGTTCGACGATGCCGCCATCGACCGCATCGTCGCGGCTGTCGGCGCCCAGCACGGCCTGCTGGTGTTCGACGAGGCCTACCAGCCCTTCTCGTCGCGCACCTGGATGCCGCGCATGGCCGCCCACCCGCACGTTCTGGTGATGCGCACGCTGTCCAAGTTCGGTCTGGCCGGCGTGCGGCTGGGCTACCTGGCCGGCGCGGCGGCGCTGATCGAGCAAATCGAAAAGGTCATGCCGCCCTACAACATCAGCGTGCTCAACGCCGAGGCGACGCTGTTCGCGCTCGAGCACGCCGAGGTTTTTGCAGCGCAGGCCAAGGTGCTGCGCACCGAGCGCGCGCGCCTGGCCGCCGCGCTGGCAGCCGTGCCCGGCGTGACGGTATTCCCCAGCGACGCCAACATGCTGCTGGCGCGCGTGCCCGATTCGAAGCGCGCCTTCGAGGGCCTGAAATCGCGCGGCGTGCTGGTCAAGCACATCGCCGGCCTGCACCCGCTGCTGGCCAACTGCCTGCGCCTGACAGTGGGCACGCCGGATGAAAACACCCTCATGATCGATGCCCTGAAAGCGAGCTTGTGATGACCGCCCCGAACCCGCCGCGCGTGGCCGAAGTCCAGCGCGACACCAAGGAAACCCAGATCCGTGCCCGCGTCAACCTCGACGGCACGGGCCTGGCGCAACTGGCCACTGGCATCGGTTTCTTCGACCATATGCTCGACCAGGTGGCGCGCCACGGCCTGATCGATATAGAGATCGACGCCAAGGGGGACCTGCACATCGACGGCCACCACACGGTCGAAGACGTCGGCATCACGCTCGGCCTGGCCGTCGCCAAGGCCGTCGGCGACAAGGCGGGCTTGACGCGCTACGGCCACGCCTATGTGCCGCTGGACGAAGCGCTGTCGCGCGTGGTGATCGACTTCTCGGGTCGTCCGGGCCTGCACATGGACATCCCCTTCAAGAGCGGCATGGTCGGCGGCTTCGATACGCAGCTGACCTACGAGTTCTTTCAGGGCTTTGCCAACCACGCCCTGGTGACACTGCACATCGACAACCTCAAAGGCGCCAACGCCCACCACCAGTGCGAGACCGTGTTCAAAGCCTTCGGCCGGGCTTTGCGCATGGCGTTGACGATCGACGCGCGCAGCATCGGCATGATCCCGTCGACCAAGGGCTCGCTCTGAGATGAAGCGTTCGGCGAAGCGAGCGGAGGCTGGCGGCCCTATGCAGTTATTCGCAGTCGCGCGCGAAAGACGGCGCGAGATCAGGCCGACGGGGCGCTCTGCTCCGCGAATGTCCCCCGAGTCGGGCTGCGCCCGCCTCTCCTCCTTGATTTCGCTGCGCAGAGCGCCCCGCCGTCCTGATCCGGTCCGTGTGGGTTGCTCGCGGGTGGAGCGGCACCGAAGCCTGAGGCCGGGGCTGCCGGGTGCCCGCCGCAGCGAAATCAAGGGGGAGCCCTGGGCGCAGCCCGGGGCGGAGGACATTCGCGGAGGCGGGCGCCCGGCAGCCCTGGCCGGCGCGACCCACGAACGCGCAGGAACGAACGTCCGCAATGGGCCGAAAGCCGGCGCTTGCAGCGTTTCGCAAGCTTCAGGCAGCCCCACACGGGCCTGACCACGGGCCAAACCAAATGCCTCGCACCGTCGCAGTCGTCGATTACGGCATGGGCAATCTGCGCTCCGTCTCGCAGGCCGTGATGCACGTGGCCGTGGGCAGCGGCATCGAGGTCGTGATCACACAGCGGCCGGACGAGGTGTTCGCGGCCGAGCGAGTGGTTTTGCCGGGGCAGGGCGCCATGCGCGATTGCATGCGCGAGTTGCGAGACTCCGGTCTGAAGGACGCTGTCTTGCACGCGGCCGCTCACAAGCCTCTGTTTGGTGTCTGCGTGGGCATGCAGATGCTGCTCGACCACAGCGAGGAGCAGGACACGCCGGGGCTGGGGCTGATTGGCGGGCGGGTGCGCCGTTTTGCGCTCGATGGCGCATTGCAACCCGACGGCAGCCGCTACAAAGTGCCGCAAATGGGCTGGAACCGCGTGCAGCAAGCGCGTGCTCACCCGCTTTGGGCTGGGGTGCCGGATCAGGCTTGGTTCTACTTCGTGCACAGCTTCTATGCCGACCCGTCGGACCCGCGCCACAGCGCGGGCGTGACCGAGTACGGCGCCCGCTTTACCTCGGCGTTGGCGCGGGATAACATTTTCGCCACGCAGTTCCACCCCGAGAAGAGCGCTGCCGACGGTCTGATGCTGTACCGCAACTTCCTCACCTGGACGCCTTGAGCGCAGCGCGCTCGCACACCACCATGCTGCTGATACCCGCCATCGACCTCAAGGACGGCCACTGCGTGCGCCTCGAAAAGGGCGACATGAACGTGTCCACGACCTTCGGTGAAGACCCGGCGGCGATGGCGCGGCGCTGGCTGGCGGCCGGCGCACGGCGCCTGCATCTGGTGGACTTGAATGGGGCCTTCGCCGGCAAGCCGGTCAACGAGTCTGCGGTCAAGTCCATCATCCGCGCCGTTGGCGACGAGATTCCGGTGCAACTCGGTGGCGGTTTTCGCGACCTCGACACCATCGAGCGTTACCTCGACGACGGCCTGAGCTACGTGATCATCGGTACCGCCGCGGTGAAGAACCCCGGCTTCCTGAGGGACGCTTGTACCGCTTTCGGCGGCCACATCATCGTCGGCCTGGACGCCAAGGACGGCAAGGTGGCCACCGACGGCTGGAGCAAGCTGACTGGCCACGAAGTCATCGATCTGGCAAAGAAGTTCGAGGACTACGGTGTCGAGGGCGTGATCTACACCGACATCGGCCGTGACGGCATGCTCACTGGCATCAACATCGATGCCACGGTCAAGCTGGCGCAGGCGTTGACGATTCCTGTGTTCGCCTCGGGGGGGCTGGCCGGCCTGCCCGACATCGAGCGCCTGTGCGCCATCGAGAGCGAGGGTGTCAGCGGCGTTATCTGCGGACGCGCGATTTACAACGGCGACCTGGACTTCGCCGCGGCACAGGCCCGCGCCGACGAGATCGCGGCGCAGGACGGATGACGACCCCCCAGCTCACTTCGTTTGCTGCCCCCCGAGGGGGCGCTCAGCCCCCTTGGGAACGGCCCGACGGGCGCTGAGATGCTGGCCAAACGCATCATCCCCTGCCTGGACGTCACCGGCGGCCGTGTCGTCAAGGGCGTCAACTTCGTCGAATTGCGCGATGCGGGTGATCCGGTCGAGATCGCTGCGCGCTACAACGAGCAGGGTGCTGACGAGCTGACCTTCCTCGACATCACGGCCACCAGCGACGCGCGCGACCTCATTTTGCCCATCATCGAAGCGGTGGCGGCGCAGGTCTTCATCCCGCTCACGGTGGGCGGCGGCGTGCGCAGCGTGGCCGATGTGCGCCGACTGCTCAACGCCGGCGCCGACAAGGTCAGCTTCAACTCGGCAGCGGTGGCGCGGCCCGAATTGATCCGCGACGCCAGTGACAAGTACGGCGCGCAGTGCATCGTCGTGGCGATCGATGCCAAGCGCCAGGCCGGTGGCGGCTGGCATGTCTACACCCACGGGGGCCGTAACGACACCGGCCTGGACGCGGTGGCCTGGGCCCGGCGCATGGCCGAGTTCGGCGCCGGCGAGATCCTGCTCACCAGCATGGACCGCGATGGCACCAAGAGCGGCTTCGATCTGGAACTGACACGCGCCGTGAGCGACGCGGTGTCCGTGCCGGTGATCGCCTCGGGCGGCGTCGGGGCCCTCGAGCACCTGAGCGACGGCATCCGCATCGGCGGCGCCGACGCGGTGCTCGCTGCCAGCATCTTTCACTACGGCGAGTTCACCGTCGGCCAGGCCAAGGCCTTGCTGGCGCGCGACGGCATTGCGGTGCGCCAGTGACGCAAGCGGGCGGCCGGCGCCGCGGCCCACCGGGGGAAGTCCGCCTCATCGGCGGCCAGTGGAAGCGCAGCAAGCTGCCGGTGGCCGATCGGCCGGGGCTGCGCCCGACACCCGACCGCGTGCGCGAGACGCTGTTCAACTGGCTCGGCCAAGACCTCACCGGCTGGCGCGTGCTGGACGCTTTTGCCGGCACCGGTGCGCTGGGTTTCGAGGCCGCTTCGCGCGGCGCCAGCGAGGTGCTGATGCTGGAGCGCGATGCCACCCTGGTGCGCGCTCTGATCGATATCAAGACCCGCCTGAAGGCCGACGCGGTCCAGGCGCTGGGCGCCGACGCCTTGGCCTGGCTCAAGCGCTGCGCACCCGGCCGCTTCGAGTTGGTCTTTCTCGATCCGGCCTTCGACGCCGATGTTTTTGACGCCGCACTGGCTGCAGCGGCGCCGACCGTGGCACCGGGGGGCTACATCTACCTCGAGGCACCGCGCGCCTTCGACACTGCGCCGGACGGCTTCGAATTGCACCGCCACTTGCGCGCCGGCGCCGTCCATGCCCACCTGTTTGCACGGACCGGCGGCTAGACTTGCGGCGTTTGACGACCCATCGCATGACCTCCGTCACCCGCCTGACCGCCGTCTATCCCGGCACCTTCGATCCGATGACCCTTGGCCATCAGGACCTGATTGCCCGCGCCAGCCGGCTGTTCGAGCGCCTGATCGTGGCGGTTGCCGCAGGGCACCACAAGCGAACCATGTTCTCGATCGCCGAGCGCATGGAGATTGCCGTGTCGCTGGCTCAGTCCTATCCGAACGTCGAGGTGTTGGCTTTTCGCGGCTTGCTGCGCGACTTCGTGGTCGGCCATGGGGCCAAGGTGGTGGTGCGCGGCCTGCGTGCTGTCAGTGATTTCGAGTACGAGTTCCAGATGGCCGGTATGAACCGGCAATTGATGCCTGAGGTGGAGACCCTGTTCCTCACGCCGAGCGACCAGTACCAGTACATCAGCGGCACCTTTGTGCGCGAGATTGCCACCTTGGGCGGTGATGTTTCCAAGTTCGTGGCACCCTTGGTGTTAGAGAAACTTCGGGAGCGCGTGGCCCAGGTGCCGCGCGAGTGAAGGTGCCCTCAAGTTCGCTGCGGTTCGCTGCCGCCCGTCGGGGCCTTGCCCCGCTGGGGAGCGGCCTGTTGTTGGGATGCCCGCCATGGCGTTGATGATCACCGACGAGTGCATCAACTGCGATGTATGCGAACCCGAGTGCCCGAATCAGGCCATCTCGATGGGCGCTGATTACTACCAGATCGAGCCTTCGCGCTGCACGGAGTGCGTTGGTCACTTCGATGAACCTCAGTGCGTGCAAGTCTGCCCGGTGGCCTGCATCCCCTTGCACCCGGCGCACGTGGAGTCCAGCGAAACGCTGTGGGCCAAGTACCGGCGCCTGCAGCAAGGCGCTGCAACGGTCGCCGACGCCGTTCAGGGCTGAAGCGCGGGTTTGGGTTGCGGTTTCTTGCGCGCCTTGGCAGCGTGCGACGACGCGGCTGAAGCCGCTGGCTTGGTGGCCAACGGCGGTTTGCCGATGATCGTGGGGGCCTGTTTGGCTGCTGCTGCCTCTTTGGCCTCACGCTCCTTGGCCATCTTCTCGGCCATCTTGGCTTCGCGTTTGACGGTCTCTTCGGCGGCTTTGCGTTGTTCGGCCGTGCGTGCGTCGTCGGTGTTGACTTCGTAGCCGTCCTTGCAGGGCGTTTGCGAGTAGGTGCGGCCCTCCGGGCCGCAGCGATAGACCTGCTGCGAGGCCGCCCCGCCGATCTGGGGCGCAAGCAGCAACGCCGTCAGGGCCAAAGCGCAGCGAAACTCGATCATGATTTGTCTCCCGGCGGTGGCTTGGGCCGCGGTGGCTTGGCATGGACCTTCATCATCGCGCGTTCCATGTCGCCGGCCAAGAGCAGGTCCAGCACGTCGAGCGTGCGGGCAATGCAAGCATCGATGGCCGCGTGGTCATCCTGCGACGGTTTCTTCAGCACGTAGTGAATCACCTCGGCCTTGACGCCGGGGTGGCCAATGCCCAGGCGCATGCGCCAGAAATCGGCACTGCCGAGTTGGGCCACGATGTCTTTCAGCCCGTTGTGGCCCGCGTGACTGCCGCCGAGCTTGAGTTTCACTTGACCGGGCAGCAAGTCAAGTTCGTCGTGGACGACGAGGATCTGCGCCGGTTCGATCTTGTAGAAGCGGGCCAGCGCGGCGACCGATTTGCCCGACAGATTCATGTAGGTCTGCGGCTCGACCAGCCAGAGGGCCTCGCCACCGGGGCGCGCCACTCGCGCCAACAGGCCATGGAAGCTGCGGTCGAAGCTGAGCCGGGCGCCGAGCTTGGCGGCCGCGGCGTCGATCCACCAGAAGCCGGCGTTGTGGCGCGTGGCCTCGTACTCCTGCCCGGGGTTGCCGAGACCGACCAGCATTCGAATCGTCATGTGGCCAAGATCATAAGTGCGTCGAGATGCGAGGCGGGGTGCCGGTCGCGCAACGAAAAAGCCCCGCATAGCGGGGCCTCGATTTGCAAGCGCCAGCGGCAGATCACTTCTTGTTCTGCTTCTCCGTCTTCTTCTTCTTGTCAGCCGGGGCGGCGGCGATCACGGGCGCCGGCGCAGCTTCTTCAGCCTCTTCCTTCGGTATCGTCACGGTGGCGATCACGGGATTCTTCTTGCCGCGGGTCACGACCTTGACCCCATCGCCGAGCACCAGGTCGCTGACGTGCAGCGATTGGCCCTTGACCAGGTTGCCGAGATCCACGCTGATGAACTCGGGCAACTCGGCGGCCAGACACTGGATTTCGATTTCCGTCACCACGTGGGCGATCAGGCACTTGTCGGTCTTCACCGCCGGCGCGTTCTCTTCATTGATGAAGTGCAGCGGCACCTTCTTGGTGATTCGGGTGGTTTCGTCGACACGCTGGAAGTCGACGTGCAGCACGATTTGCTTCCAGGCGTGCATCTGGAAGTCGCGCAACAGCACCTTTTCGGTCTTGCCGGCCAACTCCATCTCGAGCAACGACGAGTGGAAGGCTTCCTTCTTCAACGCGAAGTACAACGCGTTGTGATCGAGTTCGATCATTGCAGGCGTTCCCGCCCCATAGACGATGCCCGGCACCTTGTTGCTCAGGCGCAGGCGGCGGCTCGCTCCGGTCCCCTGCAACGTACGCTCATAAGCGACGAATTTCATGGTTTTCACTCCAATGTGAAGGCGCTCCGCGACCAGAGCGCCAGGTAAAGGGTCAGCAAAGACCCAACAAGAAATGGGACGCCAAAGGCGACCCGCTCTCCATCAAAAATTGCTGTTTTGCTCCGCGAACAAGGAGGTGACGGATTCACCGTCGGAAATGCGCCGGATCGTCTCGGCAAACAGGAAGGCCACCGACAGTTGGCGGATCTTCGAGCAGGCGCGCGCGTTGTCACTGAGGGGGATGGTGTTGCAGATCACCACCTCGTCGAGCGCCGACGCCTTGATGCGCTCGATCGCCGGCCCGGAGAACACGGCATGGGTGCAGTAGGCGTACACGCTCTTGGCGCCACGCTCCTTGAGCACTTCCGCGGCCTTGACCAAGGTGCCAGCCGTGTCGATCATGTCGTCCATGATGACGCAGTTGCGTCCTTCGATCTCGCCGATGACGTGCATGACTTCCGACACGTTGGCTGCAGAGCGGCGCTTGTCGATGATGGCCAGGTCGCAGCTGAGTTGCTTGGCCAGGGCGCGGGCGCGAACCACACCGCCGACATCGGGCGAGACGACGATCAAATCCTTGTAGTTCTTGCTCTTCAGGTCCGACAGCAGCACCGGCGAGGCGTAAATATTGTCGACCGGGATGTCGAAGAAGCCCTGGATCTGGTCGGCGTGCAAGTCCATTGTCAGCACCCGCTCGACGCCCACGGTCTCGAGCAGGTTGGCCACCACCTTGGCGCTGATCGGAACGCGCGTGCTGCGCGGACGGCGATCCTGCCTGGCGTAACCGAAGTAGGGGATCACGGCAGTGATGCGGCGCGCGCTGGCGCGCTTGAGCGCATCGACCATGATCAGCAGCTCCATCACGTTGTCGTTGGTCGGCGCGCACGTCGACTGGACGACAAAGACATCGCGTGCTCGCACGTTCTGCAGCAACTCGACCGTGACTTCGCCATCGGAGAAGCGTCCGACGTTGGCCTTGCCCAGCTCGACGCCGAGGTTGGACGCGATCTCCTGGGCCAGCTCGCGATTGGCGTTGCCGGTGAACAGCACGGTGTTGAACAGCACGGCGTTGACTTTCAGTGCGGGGTCGGGCGGTGGCTCAGGGCGGGTGCTTTGCTGCGTGCAGACTTTGGCAGGGGAGGAAGGACTCGAACCCTCGTATGTCGGAATCAAAATCCGATGCCTTAACCAACTTGGCGACTCCCCTACACAGGTCAGTGGCTCGCGCCGCTGACCCCAAACTTTCTCAGCCGGTCCAGTCCAGCAGTGGGTGCTGTTCCAGGCTGCGGCACATCCGACCGATCCACCCTGGCGCCAGCGCTTGCGCCGGCCAGGACATTGCGGGTTGGTCGCCCGTGCCATTCCTCGCAAACACCGCGCTGCCCGAGCCCGTCATGCGACTGTTGCCGAACCGTTGGCGCAGCCAGTCAGCGGCCAGAGCCACATCGGGGCAACGATCTTCGGCCGGTGGCTGCAAGTCGTTTCGACCGGGAGCCGCACTGTCCTGACTCCAGAATCCGGGTTTCTTGACGTCTGCAAGTAAGCCCGAGAGTATAACAGCCGGCGTGTCGCGGACCAGGGCAGGGTGGCTGAAGATGTCCTGCGTGGCCAAGCCGGCGGCGGGCTTGAGCAGCGCGAACCACTGTCGTGGCGCAGCAAAGGGCGTCAAGCGCTCGCCGATACCTTCGACGAATGCGTTGTGCCCGCCGATGAAGAAGGGAACATCGGCACCCAGTTTGGCGCCCAGCTCGGCCAGTCTTTGCCGCGGCCAGTGCAGCTGCCAAAGCTGGTTCAAGGCCAGCAATGTGCTGGCTGCATCCGAGCTGCCGCCGCCCAGGCCGGCGGCCCATGGCACTTGTTTGTCGATTGAAATGTCCGCCCCCAAGGCGGTACCGCTTGCTTGCTGCAGCAGCCGGGCTGCGCGCAGGCTGAGATCGTCCGGTGGCAGGGCCAAGCCGAGGTCGTGACGCTGCAGCTGGCCGTCGGTGCGGCGCTCGAAGTGCAGGGTGTCGGACCAATCAAGCAGCAGGAACAGCGACTGAAGCAGGTGGTAGCCGTCGTCGCGGCGTCCGACCACATGCAGGAACAGGTTCAGCTTGGCCGGCGCCGGCACGTCGAACAGGGCAGTCAGGCTCATTCAGGGCGGTCCAGCCGGGCGCGCACCGACAGCGCTGGGGCGAGGTCGCGCGCCGCCAGCACCCATCCTTGGGCGAACTGGGACAAGTCGATGCGCCAGCCGAGCTGATCGAAGCCGCCCTCCCGCGCCGCGCTGGGCGCGTCGGGCCACGGGCGGCCACGCAGCCAGTCGATCAGTGCGGCCAGGGGCAGGGACTGGCCCAGCAGCGCCTGGGCCAGCGCATCCAGACCGGCAAACCGGCGAGTGCCCTCGGCACTGCTCAGCTCGGCGTGGCCCGGTTGCCAGCGCGCTTGTGCGGCCGTGCTACCGAGAGGCGTCGTCAATCGCAGCTCGCCGGCCTGCGCGTTGCCGCGCAGCTCGAACTGGGTGGTCAGGCTCTGCGCGGGTGCGCCGTCGTGGGCGGCCACCCGAAGGGCCAGGCGGCCCGACAAGTCGGCGCCGGGTTGCGAAGGCGTCGCGCAGGATGCCAACAGCGTCGACAACGCCAGCGCGAAGCCCAGCGCCGACCGACGCGTCACAACTTGACCTGCAACCGCGTCAGGGTCTCGCGCAAGACCTCGTTGGCGGTGTCGCGCTCACGGCCTTCGCGCCAGATGCGGCGAGCCTCGTCACGCGCACCCGTGGCCCACAGTACCTCGCCGAGGTGGGCTGCGATTTCCGTGTCAGGCCGCGAGCCATAGGCCTGGCGCAGCAGGCGCAGCGCTTCCTCGCGGTTGCCGAGCCGGTACTCGACCCAGCCCAGGCTGTCGGTGATGAAGGGGTCGCCGGGCGCCAGTTCGAGGGCCGTCTTGATAAGCGTACGGGCCTCGGGCAAGCGCTGCCCGCGATCGGCCAGCGAGTAGCCGAGCGCGTTGTAGGCGTGGTGGTGGTCGGGCTTCAACTCGATCACCCGGCGCAGCACGCGCTCCATCTCGTCCAGCCGCGACAGTTTCTCCGCCATCATGGACTGCTCATAGAGCAGGTCTGCGTCTCCAGGGAAGCGCTCACTGGCAGCGACCAGCACCGCGTGCGCGTCAGCCCAGCGCTTGACCTCGCGCAGCACCTGGCTCTCAGCGAGCAATTTAGCGCGGGCGTCTTCGGGCTGGCGCTCGGGCACCTGCTGGACCATCAGGCGCGCTTCACGCACTTTGCCCTGGCGCGCCAGCAGCATGGCGCGGCGGGTTTGCACTTCGAGCGCGCGCTGCGGGTTGTCAATCTTGTCCAGCCAGGCCGTTGCCGCCTTCGCGTCGCCGCGCTGGTCGGCCGCCTGCGCCAGCATCAACCAGGCCTGTGTCTGCCCGCCGTCCGCGCCGCGCGCGCTGTCGTCGCCCTCGTCATCGTCGTCGTCATCCTTGGCGGGTGTGGGTGACGCTGCCGCAGCCGCGCGCGCTGACAAAAAGCGTTGCAGGGAGGCTTCCGCCTCCCGCGGTGAGTGCAGCTCTAACTGCAACGCCCCCAGGCTGAGCCAGGGGGCCGGCAACTCGGGCCGGTTGCGGGTGACCAGCTTGAGCTGGGCGGCCGCATCGACATACCGCTGCGCTGCGCTCAAGGCCCTGACGTAGGCGAGTTGCACGCCCACTTCGGCGGCCGGCCGCTGCAAGTACTGCGTGACCAGCTTCTCGGCGTTGGGTGTCGTGCGCATCAGGTCGAGCGCCAGCAGGATGGGCCCCGTGGCTGCGGCATCCGCCGCTTGCGCCCGGTCCGCTTGGGCCAGGGCCTGGGTTGCGTCGCCGGCAAGCCACCAGGCGCGGCCACTGGCCCCATGGGCTGCAGCACGGGTGTCCGCTGGCATGTTGGCCTGCGTATAGGGGCGCAGCAGCTCTTCGATCTGGCTTGCGGCCTGACGCTTGTCGCTCATGCGCTGGAACACGCGCGGCAAGCTGGCGATCAGCTCGCCACGCTCAGCCACGGGCGTGCGCGCGAGCAGCAGCTTGAGCGGCTCGGCGATCTCGGCACTGCGGTTGAGCGTGGCCAGCAGCTGAAGCTCGTAGCGCAAGGCCTCGAGCGATGGCGGCACCGCTTGCCGCCAGGCGCGGGTGGCCGCGAGTGCCTGATCGCCGGCACGTGCCTGCAGTGCCACTTCCACCGCGCGCTTGAACAGAGCCTCGTCGCGTGTGCGGCGCGCAGCGTCGAGCAGCACAGCGTAGGCATTGCCCGCCTCGCCATTGCGCAGTTCGATCTCGCCGATCAGCAGCTGATAGAACAACGGCGCATCGAGACTGGAGTTGGCGGCCGCAGCCGGTGGGCTGCCCTCCACCGCGAGGGCGGGCGCCGCCGGCGGCGTCTGTGCCAGCGCCAGGTTCGACCACAAGATCGCGGCCAACAGGGCGAAACCGCTGCTCCGTTGCGGGGAGCGGCGTGGCAAGGCGACAGTTGCAGACATCAATGAGCTTTCGCGGTTCGAATCATTCTAGGAGCCTCGGATGGTGCCAACGTTCAATCGGGCACCTCCTATCATCGCCCCGATGCCTGAATTGCCTGAGGTAGAAGTCACGCGGCGCAGCTTTGCCGAGCGCATCGCGGGCGCGAGCGTGCTGGCCGTGCGGATGGGTGCACCGCTGCGCTGGCCTCTCGGCTGTCCGCCGCAGTCTCTGGTCGGCCGCCGTGTCGGCGCCGTCACGCGACGCGGCAAGTACCTTTGGTTGCCGTTGGCACCGGGCGAGGCGAGTGCCGGTCTGGATGGCGAGGGCGGCCTGTTGATGCACCTGGGTATGTCAGGGTCGTTGGCGTTTACCGACACCGGTGCGGCCGCAGCGCCAGGCAAGCATGACCACTTTGACCTGAGCACCAGTCGCGGCACCTTGCGCCTGACCGATCCGCGGCGCTTCGGCGCGGTGGTCTGGTCGCCGGCGATCAATGCCATGCCGGCGGCAACGCTGCTGGCCCGGCTCGGTGCCGAGCCGTTCGACGAAAGCCTCACCCCTGCCGTGTTCCATGCGGCCCTGCGGCCGCGGCGCACGGCCGTGAAGGCAGCGTTGCTGGCGGGCGACATCATTGTCGGCGCGGGGAACATTTACGCTTGCGAGGCGCTGTTCGATGCCGGCATCGACCCGCGCCTGCGTTGCTGCCAGCTGTCGCGCCCGCGGGCTGAGCGCCTGCTGGCCAGCGTGCGCAAGACGCTGGGGCGCGCGCTCGAGCTGGGCGGCTCGTCGCTGCGCGACTTTCGCGACGCCCACGGCAGCGATGGCGCCTACCAGCTCGAAGCCCGGGTCTACGGCCGCGCCGGCCTGCCGTGCGAGCGCTGCGCCGCGACGGTGCGGCGCATCGTCCAGGGCCAGCGGTCGACTTTTTTCTGCCCTGGGTGTCAGAAACGGTGATCGGCGCGGCCCATCCGCGACAAGCTGCACGACCCGACGTCACGCGCTGTCAGCAGATGTATCGTCTGCTGCGGCAGCACGGACCCTTGCGCTAGGATGACTCGGCGCCAGCTTGGCGTTGCCAGGACGCACCCGCAGAACGCCTGCATGGAACTCTCCCTCGCTGGTCAACTCGACGCACTCGCCGTCTGGCGCCGCGGTCTCGACCGCCAGGCGTCTGACCTGTCGCGTTTCCTGCTCGACCACGACCTGCTCGACGAGGGCAGCGAGCGCAAGCTGGCGGCCCTGCGCGAGCGCCTGGCGTCCGACCGGCTCTGCGTGGCCTTCGTCGCCGAGTTTTCGCGCGGCAAGTCCGAGCTGATCAACGCCATCTTCTTTGCCGATACGGGCCGCCGAATCCTGCCCGCCACGCCGGGCCGCACCACGATGTGCCCCGTCGAACTGGGCTATGAGCCGGGCACGCCGGCGCTGCTGGCCCTGTTGCCGATCGACACCCGGCTCGATCCCCAGTCGCTGTCCGATCTGCGCGAGAAACCCGAGCTGTGGACGCGCATCCGCCTCGATGCCGAGTCGCCCGACCGCCTGGCCGAAGCGCTGGCCGAGGTGACGCGGACCAAAGCCGTCAGTATCGACACCGCCCGGGCACTCGGCCTTTGGCACGACGACGCGCCCGATGACAACCCGCCGCTGCTGGCCGAAGGCCTGGTCGAGGTGCCGGCCTGGCGCCATGCGGCCATCAACTACCCGCATCCGCTGCTCAAGCGCGGCCTGGTGGTGCTCGACACGCCCGGCTTGAACGCCATCGGCGCGGAGCCGGAACTCACCTTGTCGCTGTTGCCCGCAGCGCACGCCGTGGTCTTCATCCTGGGGGCTGACACCGGCGTAACGAAGTCGGATCTCGCGGTCTGGCGCGACCACCTGGGCGGCCAGTCCATGACCCGCTTCGTGGTCCTGAACAAGATCGACGCCTTGGCCGACCCCCTGCTGACGACCGAGGTGGTCGAGGCGCAGATCGAGCAGCAGTGCAGCAATACCGCCAGCACCTTGGGGGTGGAGCGCAGCCGCGTCTACCCACTCTCGGCAAGGCTGGCCCTGTCTGGACGCATCGATGGCGATGCCAAGGCCCTGGCTGCAAGCCGCCTGCCGCTGCTCGAAGAGGCGCTGTCCACCGAGTTGCTGCCGCGCCGGCGCGAGGTGATCGAGCGCCTGGTCGGCGATACCGCACAGAACATCGAACATCAGGCGACGCGACGCTTGGCCGATCAACGGCGCCTGATTGCCGAGCAGATGCTCGAGCTGCGTGGCCTGCGCGGCAAGAACAGCGGCAAGGTTCAGCTGATGATCCAGCGCGTCGACCAGGAAATGGCGGAGTTCGAGCGCTGTACCGACCGCCTCGTGGCCCTGCGCGGCGTGCATGCGCGGATGTTGCGGGAGTTGCTGGTCGGTCTGTCGAGTGATGAGCTGCGCGACGAAGTGGCGCGCATGCAGCGCGAAGCCAGCGCCACCTTGTTCAATCTGGGTGCCAAGAAAGCCTTCATCGCGCTGTGCGCCCGATTGCGTGCACGTGTGGCCCAGGCTCGCGCTCGCGGCCAGGAAACCCATGACATGCTGCAGGCCAGTTTCCGCCAACTCAATGGCGAGTTCGGTTTTGCCTTGTCGCTGACCCGCTTGCCGGCGCTGGACCGCTGTGACCGTGAACTCGACCTGATCGAGCGCAGCTATGTGCAGTACCTGGGCCTGTCGCAGGCGCTGCGCCTGGCTGAGCCGCGTTTCATGGAGCAGTTCAGGCGCATGCTGCTGTCCAAGCTGCGCATGGCTTTCGAGAATGCCAGCGGCGAGGTCGAGCTCTGGCACAAGTCGGCGTCCAACCAGGTCGATTCGCAGTTGCGCGAGCGGCGCCGCGGTTTCAAGCGCCGACGCGATGGCCTCGAGCGGATCCAGGCCGCGGCAGGCGACCTCGACCACCGCATCGGCGATCTGGAGTCACAGGATGCGAGGTGGCAGCACCTGGCCACCCGCTTGCGTGGATTCACGTCGGCCCTGACCGAGGCCGCCGCTGCGCCGCAGCCGACGGCCGAAGGCGCGCTGCCCTCGCGCGCGACACCCAACCTGTCTATCGTGCCCTCGCGCAGCGCTGCGGCCTGATGCCGCGGCAAGTGCCCGCCAGCGGCGAGCTTGCCGCCAGGGTCGTTGCCTGGCAGCGGCAACATGGCCGCCACCATCTGCCTTGGCAAGGCACGCGCGACCCTTACCGCATCTGGCTGTCGGAGATCATGCTGCAGCAGACGCAGGTGACGACGGTGCTCGACTACTACGCGCGCTTCCTGGCCCGCTTTCCCGACGTGCAAGCGCTGGCGGCGGCGCCCCTGGACGATGTCCTAGCGCAGTGGAGCGGCCTGGGTTACTACAGCCGTGCGCGCCATCTGCACCGCTGCGCGCAGGTCGTCGTCAGTGAGCATGGCGGGCGTTTCCCCTGCAGCGCCGCGGCCCTGGTCGAGCTGCCAGGCATTGGCCGCTCGACTGCCGCGGCGATCGCCGTGTTTGCCGCCGGTGAGCGCGCAGCCATTCTCGACGGCAACGTGAAGCGCGTGCTCACCCGTGCCTTGGGCTTTGGCGATGACCTGGCGTTGGCGGTCCACGAGCGTGCCCTGTGGCTGCAGGCCGAGGCCCTGCTGCCGCAGCAGGGCATCGAGGCCTACACCCAGGGCCTGATGGACCTCGGCGCGACCCTGTGCAGCGCGCGGCGCCCGGCTTGTGCCGCCTGCCCCTTGCAGGCCGTCTGCATCGCCCATCGCAACGGCGATCCGGAGCGCTATCCGCTGAAGACACGCAAGCTCAAGCGGACTCAACGCAGCAATGCCCTGCTCTGGTTGGGTGATGCCGATCGCGTCTGGCTGGTCCAGCGCCCGGCCACCGGCGTGTGGGCCGGGCTGTGGACGCTGCCGCTGTACGACACCATCGACGAGTTGCAGGTGCAAGCCGCCCGCTGGCCCGGTCGCGGCGAGGCCTTGGCCGAGATCCGGCACGCGCTGACGCACTTCGACTGGCAGCTGCAGCCCTGGCGGCAGCGGCTGCCAGCCCGCCTCTCGGCTGCGCGTCTTGCGGCGCTCGAGGCGACGCTGCCCGAAGGGCGCTGGTTCAGCCTGGCGCAGGCCTTGGCGGCTGGCTTGCCCGCGCCCGTGCGCAAGCTGCTTGCGCCTGCCTAGCCCGCGCTACAGCACGCCTTTGCTGCGCAGGTACTCGTCAACCAGTCGCAAGCGCAGCTGCGGGTCGGGCAGGAGCATCAGTCGGTGCTTTGCAGCCACCGGAATGAGCAGGATCTCGCACCACCGGTTGGCGACCCAGCCGGCATCGTCGTAGCGGTAGGGTTCGGCAAACGGCGTGGTGCCCTGCTCACGCAAAGCCCGGATCGCGTTGGCGAGCGCCTGCGCAGTGGGCACGAAGGGGGCGTCAGGCGCCTGCGGCTCGTCATCGGCTCGCAGCCTGACGTCAGCCATCCACAGACCATCGCGCTGCTGGCGCGGCTCGCCCTCGATGTCGAAGCGGTGCGTACCGGTGCAACGCACTTGCAGGATGCCCGCCTGCTGCGCGTCGACATCATCGATGCGGGCGAGCACGCCTTCGCGCTCGAAGTGCACGCCCTCGCGATCCGAGTCGCGGCCCTGGCGCAGGCAGACCACCCCGAACACCGAGCGCTCACGCAGGCAGCGGCCCACCAGATCGAGGTAGCGCGCCTCGAAAACCTTGAGCGGCAGCACGGCGCCGGGAAAGAGCACGCTCTGCAGCGGGAACAGCGCCAAAGTGATCGGCGCACGCCCGAGCCCAGTCTGTGCCATCGCGCTCACCCGCGTGCGTCCTGTTCGCGGTGGCGGACCAGGGTGGCCGCGCGGGCGGCGAAACGCGTCGCCAGCTGTTCGGCGGCATACACCGAGCGGTGCTGGCCGCCAGTGCAACCCACGGCGACGGTCAGGTAGCTGCGATGGTCGTCCACGAAGGCCCCGAGCCACCGGGCCAGGAAAGCTTCGATTTGCGCCAGCATCTCGCCGACCTCGGGCTGCGCAGCCAGATAACTGACCACAGCCGCGTCGCGGCCGTTGAGTGCGCGCAATTCTCGGATGTAGTGCGGATTGGGCAGCACCCGCAGGTCAAAGACGAAGTCGGCGTCCAGCGGCACGCCATGCTTGAACGCGAAGGACTCGAACACTAGGGTCAGCCCCCGGCCGTGCACGACGACGGCCTGGCGAATCCACTGGCGCAGTTGCGCGGGGCGCAGCTGACTGGTGTCGATGACGGTGGAGATCTCGCGCAGTTCGGCCAGCAACTCGCGCTCGAGCTCGATCGCCTCGGTCAAGGCATGGGGTGATGTGCCACCAGCGGCACTCTCGGCGGTGAGGGGGTGGGGTCGCCGGGTCTCGGAGAAGCGGCGCACCAAGGCATCGGTGCTGGCGTCGAGAAAGCAGGACTCGACAGCGATGCCTTCGTTGCGCAGGCCCTCGATCAAGGGCAGCAAAAAGGGCAGCGAGCCGGCACTGCGCACATCGACGGCGATCGCGACGCGCCGCAGGGTGCCGCCGCTTTGCCGTTCCAGGCGCAGAAAGTCGCGCAGCAACTCGGGCGGCAGGTTGTCGACACAGAAGAAGCCAGCGTCCTCGAGAGCATGCAGGGCCACGGACTTGCCCGAGCCGGAGATCCCGGTGACCAGCACCACACGGTGCACGCTGTCGGGCTCGGCAGGTTCAACGGCGATGCTCATGAGCCGGCTCGGCTGCGCTTCGCCTTGCTGGGCAGCGAAGGCGGCGATGTTGGTGTGGTGGCCTGCTGCAACAGTTGCTGCGCATGGGCCAGGCTGGTGGCCATGCGTTCACCGCCGAGCATGCGGGCGATTTCGGCCACGCGCGCTTCGCCGCTCACGGCCTGCACATCGCTTGCAGCCTGACCGCCGGCCCGCACCGACTTGCTCACGATCAAGTGAAGGTCGCCGCAGGCGGCCACCTGGGCCAGGTGCGTCACGGCCAGCACTTGCCGCTCGCGCCCGAGCTGTTTCATCAACCGACCCACGGTGTCGGCGACGGCGCCGCCAATGCCGGCGTCGATCTCGTCGAAGATCAGGGTGGCGGCGCCGCCGGCGGCGTCTCGCGCCGTGGTCACGGCGATCGCCAGGGCCAGGCGTGACAACTCGCCACCCGACGCGACTTTGGCCAGGGCACGCGGTGTGCTGCCCGCGTGGGCGGGCACGCGCAACACGATCGCCTCCAGGCCGAAGGACTGGGGCTCGGCTTGCGCCTCCAAGGCGACCTCGAAGCGCCCGCCCGCCATGCCGAGCTGCTGCATGGCCTGGGTCACCGCGGCGGCCAACCGCGGCGCGGCCACGGCGCGCGCCGCGCTGATGCGTCCGGCTTCGTCGCGCCAGGTCTGTTCAGCCGATTGCAGTGACCGCTCGAGTGCGGCCGTGTCGGTAGCGGCAGCCAGCGCGCGCAACTCGCCTTGCCACTGCAGCAACTGGGCCGCGAGGTCTTCCGGCGCGCGGCGATAGCGCCGCGCCAGGCCGATCCACGCCGCGAGGCGCGCATCGAGGGCCGCCAGACGTTCGGGGTCGACATCGGTGTGTTGCAGATAGCCCGACAGCGTGTGGCCCGCATCTTGAAGCTGCGCCTGCGCGCCTTGCAGCACCTCGAGCACGGGCGCCAGGCGGGCGTCATAGCGTGCCACGGCGGTGAGCGCGTCGCAGGCCTTCTGCGCTAGTGACGCCGCGTTGTGGTCCGCCTCGGAGAGCGCGTCGAGCGCGTTGCGCGCCGCCTCGATCAGGGCCTGGGCGTGCCCGAGGCGGCCCTGTTCGGCGTTGAGCACGGCCCACTCGCCCTCGCCCGGCGCCAGCCGCTCCACCTCGGCCACCTGCCAGGCCAGGCGCTCGCGCTCGCGTTCGATGTCGCTCGACTGCGTCCGCGCCCGGTCCAAGGCTGCGCGGGCCGCCTTCCACTCCGACCAAAGCTTGCCGAGCGGCTGCAGATCGAGACCGGCCTGGCCATCGAGCAGCTCGCGCACGGCGGCCGGCCGCGTCAGGCTCTGCCAAGCGTGCTGGCCGTGGATCTCGAGCAGGTGGTCGGCGCTCTCGCGCAGTTGGGTGATGGTGGCGGCGCTGCCGTTGATCCAGGCCCGGCTCTTGCCCTGGTTGTCGATGGTGCGCCGGAGCAGCAAGCTGTCGCTGGCTTCGAAGCCGGCATCTTCGAGCCAGCCAGCCAGCGAGGGCGGGTTGTCGAACTCGGCCGCAATCTCGGCCCGCGGCGCACCTTCGCGCACCACGCCGACATCGCCCCTTCCACCCAAGGCCAACTGCAGGGCATCGATCAAGATCGACTTGCCTGCGCCGGTTTCGCCCGTCAGCACAGTGAAGCCGCCACCGAACTCGACTTCGAGCGAAGGCACGATGACAAAGTCGCGCAGAGAAAGTCGCCGCAACATTTCAGCTCAACCCGCGCACATTGACGCACGCCGTCGAGCAAGCGCCGCGGATCCGGCTCAGCCGGTCCGCTGGCGCTGCCCCCCCGGGGGGGAGCGCCGCAGGCGCTACGGGGGGGGTCAAACAACCCCTTCGTACCAGCGCAACTTGCGCCGCAAGGTGGCGTAATAGCTCCAGCCCCGGGGGTGCAGGAAGCGCACCTTGTGCTCGGAGCGGCGCACGCGCACCTGGTCTCCGTGAAGCAGGCTGGCCAGGCTTTGCATATCGAAGTTGGCCGAGGCATCGCGACCGGCAACGATCTCGATGCGGATCTCGCCGCTATCGGGCAACACGATCGGCCGGTTCGAGAGGGTGTGCGAGGCGATCGGCACCAGCACCCACCCGGCGATACCGGGATGCAAGATCGGCCCGCCGGCGGACAGCGCGTATGCCGTCGAGCCCGTTGGCGAAGCCACGATCAGGCCGTCGGCGCGCAGGTTGGCGACGAATTCGTCACCGATGTCGATCTTCAGCTCGACCATGCTGGCGGTGGCGCCGCGGCTGACGACGACATCATTCAGCGACAGGCCTTCGAAGATGAGTTCACCGTCGCGCCAGATGCCACCCTCCAACATCGAGCGGTGTTCTTCTTCGTAGTCGCCGGCGATCATGGGTGCCAGGGCCTCACGGAACTGGCCCACCGGCAGATCGGTGATGAAGCCCAGCCGACCCTGGTTGATCCCGACAAGCGGGACGTTGTGACGCGCCAGTTCGCGGGCGATGCCGAGCATGGTGCCGTCGCCGCCGACCACCACGGCCAGGTCGCATTGGGTGCCGATCTCGTCGGTCGACAGGGCGCCGTAGCCGCTCAGGCCGGTGTTCAATGCTGTGCCACGCTCGAAGGACACGTCCAGCCCCAGCCGAATCAGGAACTGCGCCAGTTCATCAAGCAACTCGCGCATTCCCTGCGCCTGATGCTTGCCGACGATTGCTGCGTGACGGAAGCGCTGGGCCATGCGAAGAATTACACCATAGGGCCGCGACCTACAATCGATTCGACGACCATGGATGACCGCGCCAAAACCCTTCTCAAAGCCCTGGTCGAGCGTTACATCGCCGATGGGCAACCGGTCGGCTCGCGCACGCTGTCCAAAGCCTCGGGGCTGGAGCTGAGCCCGGCAACCATCCGCAACGTGATGGCCGACCTGGAAGAGCTGGGCTTGATTGCCAGCCCGCACACCAGCGCCGGGCGCGTGCCGACCGCGCGCGGCTATCGCTTGTTTGTCGACACGATGCTGACGGCGCGTCCGCTCGACCTGGAACGCACCAATGCCGAGATGTCGTCGGCAGCGCGCGGGCAACTCCAGCCGGACCAACCGCAGCGTGTGATCGCCAACGCGGCCCAGCTGCTGTCGAGCTTGTCGAGCTTCGTCGGCGTCGTCACGGCGCCGAAGAAGACCGGCGTGTTTCACCACATCGAATTCCTTCGCCTGGGCGACCGGCGGGTGCTGTTGATCCTGGTGTCCCCCGAGGGCGACGTGCAGAACCGGGTGATCATGACGGCGCGGGACCACAACCAGTCCGAGCTGATCGAGGCCAGCAACTACCTTAACAGCCATTACGCCGGGCTGACCCTGGACGCCGTGCGCGAGCGCCTGCAGCATGAGGTGGAAGCCCTGCGCGGCGAGATCTCCGCCCTGATGCAGGCCGCAGTGCAGGCCGGCACGGAAGCGATGGCCGACGCCACCGAGCAGTTGGTGGTCAGTGGCGAGCGCAACCTGCTCGCGGTGCAGGATTTCGGCAACGACATGGGCTCGCTGCGCAAGCTGTTCGACCTGTTCGAGCAGAAGACGCAGCTCATGCGCCTGCTCGACGTCAGCAGCCGTGCCGAAGGCGTGCGCATCTACATCGGCGGCGAGAGCCGTGTGGTGCCGTTCGAAGAGTTGTCGGTGGTCAGCGCCCCCTATGAAGTCGACGGCCAGGTGGTCGGCACGCTGGCGGTGATCGGCCCGACGCGCATGGCCTATGACCGCATGATTCAGATCGTCGACATCACGTCCCGCCTGGTCAGCAACGCCTTGTCGGCACCGCGCTGACACATATTGTCGAAGAGAAATTCGCGCGCCTAGGTGATTGCCCTAGGCGCGGCGAGTGCCCGCAGCGATTACTTTGGAAGTTGACTTCGGTCAATCACTTTTCGCCTGCAACGGCCGGACCATCACGCCGTGCAAACAGACGCGTGTTGACGACCAGCGAAGCAGATATCTTTTCGCTCTTCAAGCTTTACCAGGAGTATTCCTATGACCCGTGGAAAACATGCGCCCCGCGCAGCAGTTGCGGCAGCCTTGTTGGTGATGGCTGGCGGCGCGCTGGCCCAGGCCGCTTGGCAACCGACCAAGCCAGTGGAGTTCGTCGTGCCTGCCGGCACCGGCGGCGGCGCCGACCAGATGGCGCGCTTCATCCAGGGCGTCGTCGTCAAGCACAAGCTGATGAAGGAGTCTCTGGTGGTCGTCAACAAGTCGGGCGGCGCTGGTGCCGAAGGCTTTCTGGCAGTGAAGGAGGCGAAGGCCGATCCGCACAAGATCATCATCACCCTGTCCAATCTGTTCACCACGCCCCTGGCGACGGGCGTGCCGTTCAACTGGAAGGACATGACGCCAGTGTCGATGATGGCGCTGGACCAGTTCGTTCTCTGGGTCAATGCCGACACGCCCTACAAGTCGGCGAGCCAGTTCCTGGCCGCCGTCAAGGCGGCGGGTCCGAACAAGATGAAGATGGGTGGTACCGGCTCCAAGCAGGAGGACCAGATCCTGACGGCCGGCATCGAGAAAGCGACAGGCACCAAGTTCATCTACATCCCGTACAAGGGCGGCGGCGAGGTGGCGGTGCAGCTGGTCGGCGGGCATGTCGACGCCACTGTCAACAACCCGATCGAGGCCGTGGCCCAGTGGCGTGCCGGCAAGCTGCGTCCTTTGTGTGTGTTCGATGACAAGCGCATGCCTTACAAGGAAAAGGTCACCGACAAGGAAGCCTGGGGAGACATCCCCACCTGCAAGGAGGCTGGCGTGCCGACCGACTACCTGATGCTGCGCGGCATCTTCATGGCCCCCGGCGTTACGCCGGCCCAGACGGCCTACTTCGTCGACCTGATGAAGAAGGTGCGTGAGACGCCGGACTGGAAGGACTTCATGGAGAAGGGCGCCTTCAACACCACGGCCTTGAGTGGCACGGACTTCGTGAAGTGGCTCTCAAGCGCCGACATCCAGCACCGCCTGCTGATGACGGAGGCTGGTTTTCTGGCCAAGCCGTAGCGCGGCTGCCGTGCGCTGCCTCTTGCCCTTGGCTTGAGGCACACCCGTCTTCCTGACCCCTCGGCATTGGCCGCACGCGGGTCGATGCTGTCCGGCCCCAAGGCCGCTTGCTGGAGCAACCGATGTCTCATGAACAGACCCCCGACGAGGCCGACAGCCCGGTGTTGGTCCGAAACTGCCGCGTCGATACGGTGGTGGCGGCGATCCTCTTCGTCATTGGCGCCGTGGTGGTCATCGAAGCCAGGCGCTTGGGCGCCGGCTGGACGAGTGACGGCCCCGGCGCGGGCTACTTTCCCTTCTACATCGGCCTGATCCTGAGCGTGTCTTCGCTGGGCGTGATCTACCAATCGCTCGGTGCCAAGACGCGCGATGACGGCGCCTTTGTCGACCGTGTGCAGATGGGCCGCGTGCTGTCGGTGTTGCTGCCCGCGACCGTGTACGTGCTGGCAATCTGGTTTCTCGGCCTGTATGTCGCCTCGGCGCTCTACATCGCGCTGTTCATGATCATCTTGGGCGACTACCCGCGGGTGAAGAGCGTGATCCTGGCGGTGATCGTGGTGGCCGTCTTCTTCATGATGTTCGAGGTCTGGTTCAAGGTGCCGCTGTACAAGGGCACGCTGGAGCCGCTGCGCTTCCTCGGCTACTGATTCACGACCGTACGCGGAGAAAAGCATGGAAGAACTCGGCTCCCTGATGCAGGGATTTGCGGTGGTGCTCACGCCGATGAACATCGGCCTGATGTTTGTCGGCATCATCCTGGGCGTGCTGATCGGCGTGCTGCCGGGCCTGGGGGGCGCCAACGGCGTGGCCATCCTGCTGCCCCTGACCTTCACGATGTCGCCCACTTCGGCCATCGTGATGCTGTCCTGCATCTACTGGGGTGCGCTGTTCGGCGGCGCCATCACGTCCATCCTGTTCAACATCCCCGGAGAGCCTTGGTCGGTGGCGACCACGTTTGACGGCTATCCGATGGCGCAAAAGGGCCATGCCGGGCAGGCGCTGACAGCCGCCTTCACCTCGTCATTCATCGGCGCCTTCGTGGCGGTGCTGATGATCACCTTCACCGCGCCGCTGGTGGCCCGGTTCGCGCTCAAGTTCGGCGCGCCGGAGTTCTTTGCGGTCTACCTGCTCACTTTCTGCAGCTTCGTCGGCATGGGCAAGGGGTCGCCCTTCAAAATCCTGATCTCGATGGCGCTGGGCTTTGCGCTGGCTGCCGTCGGCATGGACACCGTCACCGGCCAGCTGCGACTCACGTTCGGCCAGACTGAACTCATGCGCGGCTTCGACTTCCTGATTGCCGTGATCGGCCTGTTCGGCATCGGCGAGATCCTGCTGTCGATGGAAGAAGGCCTGAAGTTCCAGGGCAAGTCAGCGCGCATCAATGCCAAGGTGGTTTGGGAGACCTGGAAGACGCTGCCAAAGTACTGGGCCACGTCGATTCGCAGTTCCCTGGTCGGCATCTGGATGGGCATCACGCCCGGCGGTGCCACGCCGGCTTCCTTCATGAGTTACGGCCTGGCGAAGAAGTTCTCCAAGAACGGCGCCAAGTTCGGCACCGGTGAGATCGAAGGCGTGATCGCGCCCGAGACGGCGGCCCATGCCGCCGGCACCAGCGCCTTGTTGCCGATGCTGGCGCTGGGCATTCCGGGCTCGCCAACCGCAGCCGTGCTGCTCGGCGGCCTGCTGATCTGGGGTCTGCAACCCGGCCCCCTGCTCTTCGTCGAGCAGAAGGACTTCGTCTGGGGCCTGATCGCCAGCATGTACCTGGGCAACCTGGTCGGCCTCATCGTGGTGTTGACGACGGTGCCCTTGTTCGCGTCGATCCTGCGCATCCCGTTCTCCATCATCGCGCCGGTGATCATCGTCATCTGCGCCATCGGCGCCTACACGGTGCACAGCGCGATGCTCGACATCTGGTTCATGCTCGGCTTCGGCGTCGTCGGCTATGTTTTCAAGAAACTCGACTACCCGTTGGCGCCGCTGGTGCTGGCGCTGGTGCTCGGCGACAAGGCCGAAGACTCCTTCCGCCAGGCCATGCTGGTCTCGCAAGGCGAGCTCTCGATCATGTGGGCCAACCCCTTGGTCGGCACGATCACGACGCTGGCCCTGCTGATGCTTTGCTGGCCCTTGATCTCCAAGGCCTTGCGCGTGATCCGTGCGCCCAAGGTCGACGAGTTTGCTGCACAGCGGCCGGTTGACTGAGACGAAGGATTCGCCATGCCTGTCATCGCATTGACCCAGGGGATGGGCTCGTTGGCCCAGGACATCGCCGAGCAGTTGGCGCAGGAGCTGCAGATCGGCACGTTGCAGCACGAGATCGGCGAACGCGTGGCGTCCAAGATGCACGTCTCAAGGAGCCTGATCAACCGGCTGCGCCAGGGCAAGGCCGGCGCGTTGGAGCGTCTGACAGCCGACCGCGAAAGCATGGCGCTGTACAGCGCCGAGGAAGTGCTCGAGGCGGCCGCGCGCGGCAATGTGGTGCTGCGCGGCTGGGGTGCGACTTGCCTGCTGCGCCCGGTGCCGCATGTGCCTTGCATCCGAATCATGCGGCCGCTGGCCCAGCGCGTGCAGTGGCTGATGGCCGAGCTCGACACCGACGACGCCGACCTGGCCGAGGCTGAAATTCTCCGCAGCGACCGTGCCAATGCGGCGCGCATGCACGAGCAGTTCGGCGTGAACTGGGGCGACCCGGTGCTCTTCGATCTGGTGCTCAATACCGACCGCCTGTCGGTCGACACCTGTGTGCAACAGATCAAGGCCTTGTTGGCGCGGCCGGAGTTCACCGAGACCCAGGCATCGCGGGACCTCGTCACGGGCCTGGCGCTGCAGGCGGGTGTGCGCGCCGCGTTGCGCTCTCACGAGCAAACACGCAACGTCGACGTCATGATCGAAGGCGGGCTGGCCCGCATCGTGTTGCGTGGCATCGTGGTCAGCGCGGAAGAGCGCCTGGCCGCCGAGCAGGTGGCCGCTGCCGTGCCCGGGGTCGCCGATGTCGACAACCAATTGCGGGTGATGGCCGCTTCGCGCCTCTTCAGTTCCGCCAAGACCTGAAGGCGCGGCAATCCGTCAGATCTTGCCCCGTTGTTTCAGGCGGCTCAAGGTCTCGGCCGACAGGTTGAGGTAGGCCGCCAATTCCTTCTTGGGGATGCGCTCGGCCAGTTCTGGGTGCTTGCGCTCGAAGCGATGCACCCGACCCGGTCCGTCCAGCATGTGCAAAGTGATGGTGTGCGCCATGATCTCGCTCATCAGGTGCATCACTTGGTACTCGAAGGTGACCTTGAACTTCGGGTGGCGGTCGAGGAACTCGACCCAGGCCGGCATCGGCAGCTTGGCCACACGGGCCTTGTTGACGCAGACGATGCTGTAGGGCGTGGGCGTGTTCAGGCGCCAGGCGGCGTAGCTGGTCTCGATCTCGCGCTCGTCGGCGAAACGCAGGATCATTTCCTTGGCGTCGGCGTTGGTCACCACGCGCTTGAGGACGCCATCGAGCACGAAGTACTGCTCCATGTCGTGCACGCCCTGATTCAACAGCGCATCGCCTTTGTTGCAGTCGAGGATCACCAGTTGCTCGTCGAGTTCCTGGCGCTCGGCCTCGTCCATCTCCTTGAGGACGACGTTCTGACGCAACTGCACGCGGATGATGTTTCGTTCGGCGTGGCTGTTGATGGACGTGGCGATCATTGTCTGGAGGTCTTAAACGCAGTCTGCAGCCGCACCGGGGTGCCAAACAGCGAAAGTTGACCGCGGTCAACGGGGTCACAGCCGGCGAATTTTTATCATACGTCCAGCCCAAGAACAGGAGAAAAAGACATGGCCCTGGACCTCCCCATTGCACCCGCGCGCAGTTCTGGCGACGGCGCCGCCAAGCTCGGTGCCAGCGAGGTGCCCGCTCAGATCGACGGCTTCCACCTCGTCATCGAGGCGCTCAAGCTCAATGGCATCGACACCATTTTTGGCCTGCCCGGCATCCCGATCACCGACCTGACGCGCAAGATGCAGGCCCAGGGCTTGCGCGTGATCTCGTTTCGCCACGAGCAGCATGCCGGCAATGCGGCCGCCGCCGCCGGTTTCCTGACACAGAAGCCCGGCATCTGCCTCACGGTGTCGGCCCCCGGCTTCCTGAACGGCCTGACGGCGTTGTCGAACGCGACAGTGAACTGCTTTCCGATGATCCTGATCAGCGGCTCGTCGGAGCGCGAGATCGTCGATCTGCAGCAGGGCGACTACGAGGAGATGGACCAGTTGGCGATCGCCAAGCCGCTGTGCAAGGCGGCGTTTCGGGTGCTGCATGCCGCCGACATCGGCGTCGGCATCGCCCGGGCCATTCGTTCGGCGCTGTCGGGTCGGCCGGGCGGGGTCTACCTCGATCTGCCGGCCAAGCTGTTCTCGCAATTGATGGACGCCGCCGCGGGCAGGCGCTCGCTGATCAAGGTCGTCGATCCGGCGCCGCGGCAGATTCCTGCGCCCGACGCGGTGCAGCGGGCTTTGGATCTGCTCAAGGGCGCCAAGCGACCGCTGATCGTGCTCGGCAAAGGCGCGGCCTACGCGCAGGCCGATGCCGACATCCGTGCCCTGGTCGAGAAGTCCGGCATCCCCTACCTGCCGATGTCGATGGCCAAGGGCCTGCTGCCCGACACGCATGGGCAGTCGGCGTCGGCCGCGCGCTCCTACGTGCTGGACCAGGCCGATGTGGTGATGCTGGTGGGTGCGCGCCTGAACTGGCTGCTCTCGCACGGCAAGGGCAAGACCTGGGGCCAGGACAAGGGCGCCAAGCAGTTCATCCAGATCGATATCGCGCCGACCGAGATCGACAGCAACGTGGCCATCGCCGCACCGCTAATCGGCGACATCGGCTCCTGCATCTCGGCCCTGCTGGCCGGCATGGGCGCGAACTGGCCCAAGCCGCCGGCGGAATGGACCGGCGCGATCGCCGAGCGCAAGGACAAGAACCTGTCGAAGATGGCGGCCACGCTGACTGCGCGCCCGTCGCCGATGAACTTCCACAGTGCGCTGTCTGTGGTGCGTGACCAGATCAAGGCCCGGCCCGACATCGTGCTCGTCAACGAAGGCGCAAATACCTTGGACTTCACGCGCAGCATCGTCGACATGTACGAGCCTCGCAAACGCCTGGACGTGGGCACCTGGGGCATCATGGGCATCGGCATGGGCTTCGCCGTGGCAGCGGCGGTCGTCACCGGCAAGCCGGTGCTGGCGATCGAGGGCGACAGCGCCTTCGGCTTCTCCGGCATGGAAGTCGAGACGATCTGCCGCTACAACCTGCCGGTGTGCGTGGTCGTGTTCAACAACAATGGCGTCTATGGCGGCATGGACGTGAACCCGACCGGCGGTCCCGATGTGGCGCCCACGGTCTTCGTCAAGAATGCGCGCTATGACAAGTTGATGGAAGCCTTCGGCGGTGTGGGCGTGAACGCCACCACGGCCGATGAACTGGCGCAGGCGATGGCCGAGGCCATTGCCTCGGGCCGGCCAACCCTGATCAATGCCGTGATCGACGAAGCGGCCGGCACCGAAAGCGGGCGCATCACGAGCCTGAATCCGACCGTCGCCAAGACGAAGTAACCCACCCCTCACAGAAGCACTCCAAGGAGCGAACGCATGACAGGCAACCTTCCCCTCGCGGGCATCAAGATCATCGACTTCACGCATGTCCAGGCGGGGCCCGCATGCACCCAGATGCTGGCCTGGTTCGGCGCCGACGTGATCAAGGTCGAGCGCCCGGGTTCGGGCGACGTGACGCGCAGCCAGTTGCGCGACATTCCGGGCGCCGACGCGCTGTACTTCACCATGCTCAACAGCAACAAGCGCTCGCTGACCCTGGACACCAAGAAGGCCGAGGGCAAGGCGGTGCTCGAGAAACTGATCAAGGAATGCGACGTGATGGTCGAGAACTTCGGCCCCGGCGCGCTCGACCGCATGGGCTTCACGTGGGAGCACATCCAGTCGCTCAACCCGGCGATGATCCTGGCCTCGGTCAAGGGCTTTTCCGATGGCCACCACTACGAAGACCTGAAGGTCTATGAGAACGTCGCGCAGTGCGCGGGCGGCGCGGCTTCGACCACCGGCTACGGGAAGGGCGAGAACTCGGGCCCGACGATCTCGTCGGCCGCGCTCGGCGACAGCAACACCGGCATGCACCTGGCCATCGGCATCCTGACCGCCTACATCGGCAAGCAGAAGACCGGCAAGGGCCAGAAGGTGGCGGTGTCGATGCAGGACTCGGTGCTCAACCTGTGCCGCGTGAAGATGCGCGACCAGTTGCGCCTGGACCGCGTGGGCCATCTCGAGGAGTACCCGCAGTACCCGCACGAGATGGAAGCCTTCAAGGACGGCGTGGTGCCGCGCGGCGCCAACGCCGGTGGCGGCGGGCAGCCGGGCTGGATCTTGAAGTGCAAGGGTTGGGAAACCGATCCCAACGCCTACATCTACTTCACGATCCAGGGCCATGCCTGGGGCCCGATCTGCGACGCGCTCGGCAAGCCGGAGTGGAAGGAAGACCCGGCCTACAACACGCCACGCGGCCGCCAGCCGCACATTATGGAGATCTTCGGCTTCATCGAAGCCTTCATCGCCGACAAGACCAAGTACGAGGCGGTCGACATCTTCCGCAAGTTCGACATCCCCTGCGCGCCGGTGCTGTCGATGAAGGAGCTGCTGCACGACAAGTCGCTGCGCGCCAGTGGCTCGATCGTCGAAGTGCCGCACAAGGAGCGCGGCAGCTACTGGACCGTGGGCAGCCCGATCAAGGTCACGGTCATGAAGCCCAAAGTCACGGCGACACCGCTGCTGGGCGAGCACACCGATGAGGTGCTGGCCGAACTCGGCTACAGCGCGCAGCAGATTGCTGCGATGCATGAAGTCAAAGCGGTGTAATTGGCCCACCCCCGACGCGGCTTCGCCGCTACCCCTCAAGGGGGCACCGCCAGCGGACCGGCAGAGCCGGATCCGCGGCGGTTGCTTGACGCAACGCTGCGAGGAGCGCATGAACACTTCGATTGACCTCGCTGCGTTGGTCGCGTCCGTTGGGGACGCCGTGATGGTGTGCGACGCCGAGGGCGCCATCGTGTTGTGGAACCCGGCCTGCGAGCGCATGTTCGGCCACAGCGAGGCGGAGGTGCTGGGCAAGACCATGGACATGATCATTCCGGAGCGGCTGCGCGGCCGGCACTGGGATGGCTATCACAAGACCATGGCCACGGGCATCACGAAGTACCGCCATGACGTGCTGCGCGTGCCGGCTGTCGACAAGCAGGGGCGGATGATGTCGATCGCGTTCACGGTGGCGATGCTGTACGCGGCCGATGGCAAAGTCAGCGCGATCGCATCGATCATTCGCGATGAAACCAGCCGCTTCAACGATGAGCGTTCGCTGAAGAAGCGGGTGGCCGAGCTCGAGGCTCAGCTGGCCGCGAAGACGCCGCCCGCACCGGTGAGCCCGGCCCCTTGATGAACGCCAGAACGATTCCCATCATCGACGCCGGTGCGTCCCGGCAGCGCAAGCGCGAAGCGCCGAAAGGGCGGGTCGTCGACCCGGCCGCCTTGCAGGAAGTGCGCGACGTGCTCGCGGGCGTGTCGTTGGCGCGCGATCTGTTGATCGAGCACTTGCACCGGCTGCAGGACCGCTTCGGCCACCTCAGCGCACGCCACCTGGCGGCGCTGGCGCGCG
The DNA here is from genome assembly GCA_031379365.1 of Burkholderiales bacterium. Classification (GTDB taxonomy): domain Bacteria; phylum Pseudomonadota; class Gammaproteobacteria; order Burkholderiales; family Burkholderiaceae_C; genus CADEEN01. The sequence goes on along the minus strand of JANNFB010000320.1, from coordinate 232 downwards.
AAATGGGGCTGGCGCATACCGAGGTCTACGAGGTCGCGACCTTCTATCACCACTTCGATGTCGTGAAGGAAGGCGAAGCCAGCCCGGCAGCGCTGACCGTGCGGGTGTGCGACGGCCTGAGTTGCGAGATGGCGGGCGCGCGCGATCTGCTGGCAAGGCTGCCCGCGCTGTTGGGCAAGGACGTGCGTGTGATCGGGGCGCCCTGTATCGGCCGCTGCGAGCAGGCGCCGGC
>JANNFB010000230.1:0-31113 GCA_031379365.1 Burkholderiales bacterium | reverse complement strand
CAGGCCAAGCCCGAGCAGCTTCAGGCGCACATCGAAGAGATGAGCCAGAGCTACGAGAAGCCGGCCGAAGTGATGCGCTGGTACCTGAGCGATCGCCAGCGCATGGCCGAGGTCGAGGCCGTCGTGATCGAGAACAATGTGACCAACCACGTACTGGCCACGGCACAGGTCACCGACAAGCTGTTGCCCTTCGACGACTTGATGACGGCTTGATACCCCGGAGCGCAGCAGGGCGCCGTGCCGCGAGGCCCGGCGCCTTTGCTTTTGCTGGCCACATAATGGCTGACAGACCTCTCACTGAAGGATTGAAATGAGTGCGCAAGAAACGCAAGGCCTGGGCATGGTGCCCATCGTCATCGAACAGTCGGGACGCGGCGAACGCGCCTATGACATCTACAGCCGCTTGCTGCGCGAGCGCATCGTGTTCCTGGTCGGCCCGGTGAACGACCAGACCGCCAACCTGGTCGTCGCCCAGATGCTGTTCCTGGAGAGCGAGAACCCTGACAAGGACATCTTCCTCTACATCAACTCGCCTGGCGGCAGCGTCAGTGCGGGCATGTCGATCTTCGACACCATGCAGTTCATCAAGCCCGATGTCTCGACCATGTGCATGGGTCTGGCCGCCAGCATGGGCTCCTTTTTGCTGATGGCCGGCGCCAATGGCAAACGCCTGTCCTTGCCGAACTCGCGCATCATGATTCACCAGCCCTCCGGCGGCGCGCAGGGCCAGGCCACCGACATCGAGATTCATGCCCGCGAGATACTGAAGACACGCGAGCAACTCAACAAGATCTACGCCGACCGTACCGGTCAGACCCTGGAGAAGATCCAGGCCGACATGGAACGCGATTTCTTTCTCGATCCGAACGAGGCCAAGGCCTATGGCCTGATCGATCAGGTGATCGACAAGCGGCCCTGAACGGCAGGTGTGATTCACGCCACGAAAAGGGGCTCTTTTCCGCGCCTTCGCCGCTGTGGGCCTTGCACTATCATTGACTGAACTCCCCGGTCTCCACCCATGCCAGAGAAAAAAGGCGGCTCCAGCGAAAAGGTTCTTTACTGCTCGTTCTGTGGCAAGAGCCAGCACGAGGTAAAGAAGCTCATCGCTGGCCCCTCGGTGTTCATCTGCGACGAGTGCATCGAGCTCTGCAACGACATCATCCGAGACGAGGTACCGGCAGACGTGCCCGGCGCCAAGGCGGCCAAGTCGGATCTGCCGACACCGAGCGAAATCAAGGGCAGCCTCGACGCCTATGTCATTGGCCAGGAGGTCGCCAAGCGCACGCTGTCTGTGGCCGTCTACAACCACTACAAGCGGTTGAAGAACATGGGTGGCAAGGACGAGGTCGAACTGTCCAAGAGCAACATCCTGCTGATCGGCCCGACAGGCTCCGGCAAGACGCTCCTGGCGCAGACCCTGGCCCGCCTGCTCAACGTGCCCTTCGTGATCGCCGACGCCACCACGCTCACCGAAGCCGGGTATGTGGGCGAGGACGTCGAGAACATCATCCAGAAGCTGCTGCAGAACTGCAATTACGACGTCGAACGCGCCCAGCGCGGCATCGTCTACATCGACGAAATCGACAAGATCAGCCGCAAGGCCGATAACCCCAGCATCACGCGTGACGTGTCAGGCGAGGGCGTGCAGCAGGCGCTGCTCAAGCTGGTCGAAGGCACCATGGCCAGCGTGCCGCCGCAGGGCGGGCGCAAGCACCCGAACCAGGATTTCCTGCAGATCGATACCACCAACATCCTGTTCATCTGCGGCGGGGCTTTCGATGGCCTGGAGAAAGTGATCCAGAACCGCACCGAAAAGTCGGGTATCGGTTTTGGGGCCACGGTGCACAGCAAGACGGAAAAGCGGGTCTCCGAGGTCTTCCGTGAGGTCGAGCCCGAGGACCTGATCAAGTTCGGCCTGATCCCGGAGTTGGTGGGTCGCTTGCCAGTGGTCGCCACGCTTGGTGAACTGAGCGAAGACGCCATGGTTCAGATCCTTACGGAGCCGAAGAACGCATTGCTCAAGCAATACCAGCGTCTGTTCGCCATGGACGGAGTGGATCTCGAGATCCGTCCCTCGGCGCTGGCAGCGATCGGCCGCAAGGCCCTGGCGCGCAAGACGGGCGCGCGCGGCTTGCGCTCCATCCTCGAGCAGGCCCTGATCGACACCATGTTCGACCTGCCCAACTTGGCCGGCGTGGCCAAAGTGGTGGTTGACGAGAACAACATCCAGGACGGCAGCAAGCCGCTGCTGGTTTATCGCGAGCAGCAGGCCAAGGCCAGCGCATAGCGTGCGCCACCCCCGATGCGCCGTCGGCGCCTCCCCCTCCAGGGGGCACCGCTGGGGGGTCGGCGGCGCCGGATCCGCGGCGGTCGCTGGGCGGCGATCGCGGGCACCGTTGCTTCCATTGCTTGAATTCGTTGTCTCGGGCCCCACCTGGGCTTGAGAAAGAGAGGCGCTTCCCATGTCTGGACATCCTGTACTCCCCGCGGACCCGATCACGCTGCCGCTGCTGCCGCTGCGCGACGTCGTCGTGTTCCCGCACATGGTCATCCCGCTGTTCGTCGGTCGACCGAAGTCCATCAAGGCGTTGGAGGCGGCGATGGAAGCCGGCCGCCAGATCGTGTTGGTGGCGCAAAAGGCCGCCGGCAAGGACGAGCCCAAGGCCGACGACATGTTCGACGTCGGCTGTGTCTCTTCCATTCTGCAGATGCTCAAGCTGCCTGACGGCACGGTGAAAGTGCTGGTCGAGGGCACGCAGCGCGCGACCACGGTATCGATCTCCGACAACGGTGAGCACTTCATCGCCGAAGTCACCCCGATCCCGCCGCAGCCCGATACCAAGCCCGAGATCGAAGCCCTGCGTCGCGCAGTGACCCAGCAGTTCGACCAGTACGTCAAGCTGAACAAGAAGATCCCGCCCGAGATCCTGACCTCGATCGCCGGCATCGACGACGCCGGCCGCCTGGCCGACACGATTGCTGCGCACCTGCCGCTCAAGCTCGAGGCCAAGCAATCGGTGCTCGATCTGGACGACACCGGCAAGCGGATGGAAAAGCTGCTTGAATTGCTCGAGCACGAAGTTGACATCTTGCAGGTCGAGAAGCGCATCCGTGGCCGCGTCAAGCGCCAGATGGAGAAGAGCCAGCGCGAGTACTACCTCAACGAGCAGGTCAAGGCGATCCAGAAAGAACTCGGCGACGGTGAAGAGGGTGCCGACCTCGAAGAACTCGAGAAGAAGGTCATCGCCGCCAAGATGCCCAAGGAGGCGCGCAAGAAGGCCGACTCCGAGCTGAAGAAGTTGAAGCTGATGTCGCCGATGTCGGCTGAGGCGACGGTCGTGCGCAACTACATCGATACGCTGATCGGCCTGCCCTGGAGCAAGAAGACCAAGATCAAGCACGACCTCGGCAACGCCGAGACGGTGCTCAATGAAGACCACTTCGGCCTCGAGAAGGTAAAGGACCGCATCCTCGAGTACCTCGCGGTGCAGCAACGCGTGGACAAGGTCAAGGCCCCGATCCTGTGCTTGGTCGGCCCTCCCGGCGTCGGCAAGACCTCGCTCGGCCAGAGTGTGGCGCGCGCCACTGGGCGCAAGTTCGTGCGCATGGCCCTGGGCGGCATGCGTGACGAGGCCGAGATCCGCGGCCACCGCCGCACCTACATCGGCTCGATGCCGGGCAAGGTGCTGCAGAGCCTGTCCAAGTCCGGTACCCGCAACCCCTTGTTCCTGCTCGACGAGATCGACAAGCTGGGCATGGACTTCCGCGGAGACCCGTCAAGCGCGCTGCTCGAGGTGCTCGACCCGGAGCAGAACCACACCTTCAGCGACCACTATGTCGAGGTCGACTTCGACTTGTCGGACGTGATGTTCATCGCCACCTCGAACTCGATGAACATTCCGCCGGCGCTGCTCGACCGCATGGAAGTCATCCGCCTGGCGGGCTACACCGAGGACGAAAAGCTCAACATCGCACAGCGCTATCTGTGCCCGAAGCAGGCCAAGAACAACGGCGTCAAGCCCGAGGAAATGGACATCACGGAGAGCGCGCTGCGCGGCATCATCCGTTACTACACGCGGGAAGCCGGGGTGCGTTCGCTCGAGCGCGAAATCTCCAAGATCTGCCGCAAGGTGGTCAAGGGCATCCAGTTGAAGAAGTACGTCGGCCAGGTCGTCGTCACCGACGACAACCTCAACGACTTCCTCGGCGTGCGCAAGTTCGACTACGGCCGTGCCGAGAAGAAGAACCAGGTCGGCCAGGTGGTCGGGCTGGCCTGGACCGAAGTCGGCGGCGACTTGCTGACGATCGAAGCGGCCGTGATGCCCGGCAAGGGCAACATCATCCGCACCGGCCAGCTCGGCGACGTGATGAAGGAGTCGGTGGAAGCCGCGCGCTCCGTGGTGCGTTCGCGCGCTCGCGGCCTCGGCATCAAGGACGAGATGTTCGAGAAGCGCGACATCCACATCCACGTGCCTGACGGCGCCACGCCCAAGGACGGTCCGAGCGCCGGCGCGGCCATGACCACGGCCTTCGTGTCGGCGCTGACGGGCATCCCGGTGCGCGCCGACGTGGCGATGACGGGCGAGATCACGCTGCGCGGTGAGGTCACGGCCATCGGCGGCCTCAAGGAGAAGCTGCTGGCGGCCCACCGCGGCGGCATCAAGACGGTGATGATCCCTGAGGACAACGTCAAGGACCTGCAAGACATCCCCGAGAACGTCAAGAACCACCTCGAGATCGTGCCGGTGCGCTGGATCGACCGGGTCCTCGAAGTCGCGCTCGAAAAGGTGCCGCAGGCGCTGCCCGATGACGAGCCTGTGGTGGTGGCTGCCGTGGCTGCGACCGAGGTTGCCGCGGTGCCGTCCACGACCGACCCGCGTCCTCATTGAAGCCTGACGCGCGCCGTGATCGGCGCGCGTGTTTATTTGGCGATAATGTCGGCTTCGGTGGTCGTACCAACCATCGAGACATCGATGCGGGAATAGCTCAGTTGGTAGAGCGCAACCTTGCCAAGGTTGAGGTCGCGAGTTCGAGTCTCGTTTCCCGCTCCACACCTACCAGAAGGGAAGCCCAGCGCTTCCCTTTTCTGTCAGTGAACCAGACCCCGGCGCGATAGCAAAGCGGTTATGCAGCGGATTGCAAATCCGCCCAGCCCAGTTCGACTCTGGGTCGCGCCTCCAAACACAGCAACGGCCCCCTGCGGGGTCGTTTTGTTTTCAGCGCCAGAGTTCGGCCATGACGCTTGCGAACGCGCTGGCAACGGCTGCTTCCTGGGCGTGCAGGTGATGCCGGATCATCCAGCGCCCACCCACCATCACATCGCGCCAGGGTCGGCCGGGGCTCGAGAAAACCATGGCGTCCAGCGTGCGCGATGCCGGTACCCCGAGCAGGGCCGGGTCAGCGGCGTCGGCGACCAAGGCGTCGGCCCGCGCGCCGACAAGCAAACCCCAAGCGCGCTCGCCGGCCGCCGCCGCGCCACCGCGGGTGACGCGGTCGAACAGGCGCTCTGCCGTGGAAGGCCAGCCGGCTTCGGGGGCGGCCGAGACATTGCGCCGGCGCAAGGCCAGGCGCTGGCCATAGTCGAGCCAGCGCAGTTCTTCGCGCCAGTCCCGCGTGGCGTGGCTGTCGGAGCCGATGCTCAAGGGCACCCCCGCCGTCAACCAGCCCGGCAGATCGCACAGGCCGTCGCCCAGGTTGGCTTCGGTGCTGGGGCAGATGACCACGCCCGCACCGCTGCGCGCCACGCCCTCGATCTCGCTGGGTAGGCTGTGCGTGGCATGCACGAGCTGCCAGCGCGCGTCGAGCAGGCCCTCGCGCACGAGCCATTCGATCGGTCGGGCGCCCGTGGCAGCCACGCAGTCGTCGACCTCGGCCGTTTGCTCGGCCACGTGCATATGGATCGGCCCGTCGAAGCCCTGCGCCAGCCGCTGCAACTCGGTCAGTGAGGCGGGCGAAGCGGCGCGCAAGGAGTGGATGACCAGCCCAGCGTTCAGCGCGCGTCGGCCACTGCCTGCAATCTGCTGGGCTCCCTGCCAAACGCTGGCGGCGGAGGTGGCGAAACGCCGCTGATCCGCGCGCAGCGCGGGCTGCGCGAAGCCGGCACGTTCGTAAAGGGCCGGCATCAAGGTCAAGCCGATGCCGGCCCTCTGTGCCGCGTCGGCCAGAGCCCAGGACAGGGTCATCGGGTCCGCGTAAGCGGCGCCGTCGGGCTGGTGCTGCAGGTAATTGAACTCACAGACCTGCGTGTATCCGCCGCGCAAGAGCTCGACATAGAGCTGGGCTGCAATCGCCTGCAACTGGGCCGCGTCAACGCGCAGGGCCACTTGGTACATGCGTTCGCGCCAGGACCAGAAGTCGTCGCTCGCCGTCTCGCGGCGTTCGCTCAGGCCAGCGAAGGCGCGTTGGAAGGCGTGGCTGTGGGCGTTGACCAGGCCGGGCAACACAGGCGCAGCGAGAACCGTGGCGCCCTCTGGCGCACGGGTCTGGTCGGCGCAGACATCTGCCCAGCGCCCATCGGGCCCCACGCGCAGCACCACGTTCTCGCGCCAGCCGCTTGGGAGCCATGCCCAGGGCGCCCAGAGCACCTGTGGCGTGCCGCCACTCATGCAGCCACCTGTTGGCCGGCCACCACCACCCGCGCGCCTGCCGGCTGCCCGAAGGCGCAGGCCAGCTCGTTCGGGTGCAAGTGGGGCCAGATCACGAAGTCGGCGCGCTGGCCGGTGGCGAGACGGCCGCGGTCGGGCAGGCCCAGTGCACGCGCGCCATGCACCGTCATGCCGCGCAAAGCCTCTTCGGGCGTCAGGCGGAACAGCGTGCAAACCATGTTCAGCATCAGCAGCGGCGACAGGGTCGGCGACGACCCGGGGTTGTGGTCCGTGGCCACGGCGATCGGCACGCCCGCCGCGCGCAATGCTGCGACCGGCGGGAGCTTGGTTTCGCGCAGGAAGTAGTAGGCCCCCGGCAGCAGCACGGCCACCGTGCCGGCGCGGGCCATGGCCTGAACGCCCCCCTCCGAGAGGTACTCGAGGTGGTCGCAAGACAAGGCGCCGAACGCCGCGGCCAGTTCGGCGCCGCCCTGGTCACTGAGCTGTTCGGCATGCAGCTTGACGGGCAGGCCCAAGGCGCGCGCCGCCTCGAACACGCGCTGCGTCTGCGCCGGTGTGAAGCCGATGCGCTCGCAGAACGCGTCGACCGCATCCACCAGGCCCTCGGCGTGCCACGCCGGAAGCCATTCACACACCGCATCGATGTAATCGTCCGCGCGGCCCTCGAACTCGGGCGGCAGGGCGTGGGCGGCCAAACAGGTGGTGCGCACCGTCAGAGGCAACTCGCGGCCGAGACGCCGGGCCGTGCGAAGGCAGCGCGCCTCGTGTTCGAGCGACAGCCCGTAGCCCGACTTGATCTCGACGGTCGTCACGCCCTCGGCTTGCAAGGCCAGCGCACGGCGCCGCGCCAGAGCCAACAGCGTGTCGTCATCGGCCGCCCGAGTGGCCGCGACGGTCGAGCGGATGCCGCCGCCAGCGCGGGCGATCTCTTCGTAACTCGCCCCCTCCAGGCGCAGCTCGAACTCGCGCGCGCGGTCGCCGGCGTAGACCAGGTGGGTGTGGCAATCCACCAAGCCGGGCGTCACGAGGGCGCCAGCGAGGTCGTGCTCGGCGTCGACACGCAGGCCGGCGGGCAGGGCGGTCTCGTCGCCGACCCACTGCAACTGCGCCTCCTCGGCCAGCAGGGCGCCGCGTTCGATCAAGCCCCAGCCCCTCGGGCCCGCCAGGGTGCAGAGTCGCGCATTGCGCCAGAGGGTTCTCATGTCGAGGGCGCCGCCGTGTCGGCGGCCAACCAATGGCCGATCACACCGGCCGGGCGCTGGCTGGCCGTGAAGCGCAGGCTTGTCGGCGCAGGGTTGAACCAGAGCAGGCTGTAGGCGGTGACCTCGGTGCTCAACGCCGTGCTGCCCAGCCGTGTTTCGCAGCGACCGGCCACAGCACTGAAGAGGCCACACTGGCGGCCGGCGGGTTGCCAAACTTGGCCGTCGACGGCGATCGCCATCACGCCGGTGGCTCTGCGCAGCATGAAGTTGAGGTCGCGGGTCGGCCCGTCGAGCAAGCGGCAGGCTGTCTCGAAATCGCCAGCAAAGCACAGCGGCGCGTCGCCGCGGTGCATGCGGTGCCGCTGGTCACCCACCGACAGCTCGACCCCCGCGCCTTGCAGCACGCTGAACCAGCGCTGCACGCCGGGGAAAGCGGAGAACGGGCCGTCGGCCTCGATCTCGGCCACGCTGATTCGCACTTGCCAGTCTTCGCCGGCGGGCCAGGCCAGCAGCTCACGGGTCAGGCCGCCGCCGTTGCGCCAGCGCTGGGCTGGCACATCGATACAACGCACGAGCAGCGGGCTCATCAGGCAAGCTCCATGCTTCGCATTGCGGTATTCGCCTTGGTGGCGGCCCGGCGGCTCATGGGTTGAAGCGCCCTTCGAGCTGGTAGCGAGCGCCGGGATGCACCAGCCGGGCCAGCGTCACCGACACCCCGCGGCTGGCGGTGCGCCGCACGACGATCAAACAGGGATCGGTCTCGGCGATTCCCAGCAGCCCGGCTTCCTGGGCCGTGGGTACGCTGGCTTCGATCGTGTATTGCGCCTCCCACAGGGGCGCAACTTCCAGCAGGTGCTGTGTCGGCGTGGTGTGCCGGAAGTCGACCTTCAGGTAGTCAGGCGCGCTGGCCGGATTGACATAGCGGTCTTCGCACTGCAGGGGTACGCCGTCGTCATGGTGCACGATGAGCGAGTGGTACACCGGCGCGCCTGCTGCCAAGCCCAGCTGCTCCGCCAGCGCGGGCGCAGCCTGCTCCTCGCGTGCCAGGTGCACCTGCACATGGTGGCGGTGGCCGCGGGCCTCGATCTCTTCATGCAGGTCGCGGATGGTCAGCGTGGACGAAATGCGGTGCAGCTGGGCGGCAAAGGTGCCGACGCCCTGAATGCGGTCGACCATGCCCTCGGACTGCAGCTCACGCAGGGCGCGGTTCACGGTCATGCGGCTGACGCCGAACTGCAGCACCAGCTCGGCCTCGGAGGGCATCAGCTCGCCGCTGCGCCAGCGGCCCTGGGCCAGCCCGGCCTTCAGCATCTGCTTGACCTGGGCATAGGGCGGAGCGGGGGCGTTGCGGCGGTGGCCGGCGCCCGGAGGCGGCAAATTCATGCGGCGATGGTAGTTGTCGAGGCCTGTCTAGACAAGTGACCGGGATCGTGAAAAAGCTAGGGGAAATCCGGAGGCGGGCGCGCTTGCCGATGGTTGTCTAGACAACTAGAGTGACGGCACTTCCCGTACTGCCCAGCGAGCGCACCATGAACGATCTCTCCAGCCTGCACCGCATCGCCCAACCGCATCCCGTGCGCGCGCCGCGCGGCACCGAGCTCAGCTGCAAGAACTGGCTGATCGAAGGGGCCTACCGCATGTTGCAGAACAACCTTGACCCCGAGGTGGCCGAGAACCCCGACGCCCTGGTGGTCTATGGCGGCATTGGCAAGGCCGCGCGCGACTGGGACTGCTACGAGGCCATCCTGCGCGAGTTGCGCAAACTGGGCGAAGACGAGACTCTGCTGATCCAGTCGGGCAAGCCGGTGGGTGTGTTCCGCACGCACCCGGATGCGCCGCGGGTGCTGATTGCCAATTCCAACCTGGTGCCGAAGTGGGCCACCTGGGAGCACTTCCACGAGCTCGACCGCAAGGGCCTGATGATGTACGGCCAGATGACGGCCGGCTCCTGGATCTACATCGGCAGCCAAGGCATCGTGCAAGGCACCTACGAGACCTTCGTCGAAGCCGGCCGTCAGCACTACAACGGTAGCCTGGTCGGTAAGTGGATCCTGACCGCCGGCCTGGGCGGCATGGGCGGTGCGCAGCCGCTGGCCGCCACCTTCGCCGGCGCGTGTTCGCTCAACATCGAGTGCCAGCAGTCGCGCATCGACTTTCGCCTGCGCTCGCGCTACCTGGACGAGCAGGCCACCGACCTCGACGACGCCCTGGCCCGCATCGCCAAGTACACGGCCGAAGGGCGGGCGGTGTCGATCGGCCTGCTCGGCAACGCGGCGCGCATCCTGCCGGCGCTGGCCGAGCGTTGCATGCGCGGCGAGGCGATCCGGCCCGATCTGGTGACCGACCAGACCTCGGCGCACGACCTCATTCACGGCTACCTGCCGCCGGGCTGGAGCGTGGACCAGTGGCGCGCCGCCGCGGCCGATCCGGCGCGGCATGCCGAGCTGACGGAAGCGGCCGCGCAAGGATGCGCCGTGCATGTGCGGGCGATGTTGCAGTTCCAGGCCATGGGCATCCCGACAGTGGACTACGGCAACAACATTCGCCAAGTGGCGCTGGACCAAGGCGTGAAGAACGCCTTCGATTTCCCAGGCTTCGTGCCGGCCTACATCCGCCCGCTGTTCTGCCGCGGCAAGGGGCCGTTCCGCTGGGTTGCGCTGAGCGGCGACCCCGAAGACATCCGCAAGACCGATGCCAAGATGAAGGCGCTGTTCCCGGCCGATGCGCACCTGCACCGCTGGCTCGACATGGCCGGCGAGCGCATCGCCTTCCAGGGCTTGCCCGCGCGCATCTGCTGGATCGGCCTGGGCGAGCGCCACCGTGCGGGCCTGGCCTTCAACGAGATGGTCAAGAGCGGCGAACTGAAAGCGCCCATCGTGATCGGTCGCGACCACCTCGACAGCGGCTCCGTGGCGTCGCCGAACCGCGAGACGGAAGCCATGAAGGATGGCAGCGATGCCGTGTCCGACTGGCCGCTGCTCAACGCCCTGCTCAACACCGCCGGCGGCGCCACCTGGGTCAGCCTGCACCACGGCGGCGGTGTGGGCATGGGCTACTCGCAGCACAGCGGCGTGGTGATCGTGTGCGACGGCACCGACGCGGCGGCCAAGCGCATCGAGCGAGTGCTCTGGAACGACCCCGGCACCGGCGTGATGCGTCATGCCGACGCCGGCTACGACATCGCGGTGCAATGTGCGCGCGAGCAGGGCCTGAAGCTGCCGATGGTGGCGCCGTGAGCCTCGCCACCCTGATGCCCGGCGCCCTGACGCTGGCGCAACTGCAGTCCATCCATGGTGGCGGGCCCCGGCTGGCGATCCATGCCAGCGCCGACGCCGGCATTGCTGCCAGCGCGGCCGTGGTGCAGCGCGCTGCGCAGGGGCAGGCCGCCGTCTACGGCGTGAACACCGGCTTCGGCAAGCTGGCTTCCACACGCATCAGCGAGGCCGATCTCGCCACCTTGCAACTGAACTTGATCCGCTCGCACAGCGTGGGCGTCGGCGCACCGCTGCAGCCCGCTGTGCTGCGCCTGATGTTGGCACTCAAGGCGGCGAGCTTGGCCCGCGGCCATTCCGGCGTGCGACCGCTGGTGATCGGCACCCTGATGGCGGTGCACAACGCCGGCCTGGTGCCCTACGTGCCGAGCCAGGGCTCCGTGGGTGCCTCGGGCGATCTGGCACCGCTGGCGCACATGACGTTGGCATTGATGGGCGAGGGCGAGATGCTGGTGGACGGCCAGCGCGTGCCGGCCCTACCTGTGCTGCATGCCGCAGGCATTGCGCCGCTCGTGCTGCAGGCCAAGGAAGGCCTGGCACTGATCAACGGCACCCAGACCTCGACTGCGCTGGCCTTGCACGCGCTGCTGAGTTTCGAGCCAGTGCTCGAAGCCGCGCTGGTGATCGGCGCATTGACGGTCGACGCCGCGCGCGGCAGCGATGGCCCCTTCGACCCGCGCATTCACGCATTGCGCGGCCAGCCCGGCCAGATCGACGTGGCCCAGTACTACCGTGCGCTGCTCGCCGGCAGCGCGATCCGCCTCAGCCACCTCGAAGGCGACGACCGCGTGCAGGACCCCTACAGCCTGCGCTGCCAGCCGCAAGTGGTCGGTGCCTGTCTTGATCAGTTGCGCCACGCGGCCCTGGTGCTGGTGCGCGAGGCGAATGCGGTGACCGACAACCCGCTCGTCTTCGCCGAGGACGGCATGATGATCTCGGGCGGCAACTTCCATGCCGAACCGGTGGCGCTTGCGGCTGACGGCATGGCGCTGGCCATCGCAGAAGTGGGGGCCATCGCCGAGCGCCGCATTGCGATGCTGATCGACGCCGGTGTTTCGCGCCTGCCGCCCTTCCTGACGGCCGACGCCGGCCTGAACAGCGGCTTCATGATCGCGCATGTCACGGCGGCAGCCCTGGCCAGCGAAAACAAGTCGCTGGCGCATCCGGCCAGCGTCGATTCGCTGCCGACCTCGGCCAATCAGGAGGATCATGTGTCGATGGCCACCTTCGCCGCACGCCGCCTGCAGCCGATGATCGCCAACACCGCACACATCCTGGGCATCGAGCTGCTCGCCGCGGCCCAGGGCATCGAGTTTCTGCGTCCGCTGACGAGTTCGGCCGCGCTCGAAGCGGCGCATGCGCTGTTGCGCGAGAACTGCCCCTCCATCGCGACCGACCGCTATCTCGCCCCCGACATCGAACGCGCCACCGCCCTCGTGACCGACGGCTCGCTTTCGCGCGTGTTCCGCACCCTGAACGGCCTGCCGGCCCTCTGGACCCCGATCTGACCCCGACCTGACCCCAACCGACCCCCACCCCAAGGAGAACTGCATGAAGACCCAGAATCTGATCGCCGTCGTCGCGGCCACCCTGTTCGCTGCCGCGGCCCAAGGCCAGGACGCCAAGGTCACGCTCGCCATCTCGGGCTGGACCGGCTTTGCACCGCTCACGCTGGCCAAGGAAGCGGGCTTGTTCAAGAAGCAGGGCCTGGACGTGACGATCAAGAAGATCCCGCAGAAGGACCGGCATCTGGCCATCGCCTCGGGCGATGTGCAGTGCGCAGCGACCACGGTCGAGACCTGGATTGCCTGGAACGCCGCAGGCGTGGCCACGACGCAGATCTTCCAGCTGGACAAGAGCTTCGGCGCCGACGGCATGGTGGTCAAGCCCGCCATTGCGTCGATCAAGGACCTGAAGGGCAAGACGATCGCGGCCGACGCGCCGGGCACGGCGACCTACTTCACGCTGGCCTGGATGCTGAAGAAGAACGGCATGTCGATCAAGGACGTGAAGGTCGTCAACCTGAGCCCGCAGGCCGCCGCCAACGCCATGATTGCCGGCAACACCGACATCGACGGTGGCATGACCTACGAGCCCTTCCTGTCGGCCGTGCGCGCCAAGCCCGAGGCCGGCAAGATCATCGCCACCACGCTCGATTACCCCATGATCATGGACACCTTCGGCTGCACGCCGAAGTTCCTGGCCGACAACCCGAAAGCCGCGCAAGGCCTGACCAACGCGTACTTCGACGCGCTGGAGATGATCAAGGCCGACCCGAAGAAGAGCTTCGAGATCATGGGTGCCGACGTCAAGCAATCGGCCGAAGCGTTCGAGGGGAGCCAGAAGTTCCTGCGCTGGCAAGACCGCGCCGCCAACCTGAAGTTCTTCGCCGGTGAGCACGCGGCGTTCAGCAAGGAAGCGGCTGACCTGTTGCTCGAGGCCGGCATCATCAAGCAGATCCCCGACCTGACCAAGCTTGCCGACACACGCTTCATCAAGTGAAGCCGCTCACGCCGGTGGCGCCGGGCACGCGCACGCTGCTCGGCCTGGCCTTCTTCGTGTTGTTCTTCTCCGTATGGGCGGCGGTGACGTTTGGCGGCGTGGTGCCCAAGACATTTCTCGCCAACCCCTTGCAGATGCTGGCCAGCGGGTGGGATCTCCTGGTCCATCAGGGCTTTCTCAAGGACATCGGCATGACGGTGTGGCGCGTCCTGGGTGGCTTCCTGATCGCCACCGCGATCGCGCTGCCCCTGGGCGTGCTGATGGGTGCGTACAAGCCGATCGAGGCCTTCTTCGAGCCCTTCGTCAGCTTTGCACGCTACCTGCCGGCGAGCGCCTTCATCCCGCTCCTGATCCTGTGGGCGGGCATCGGCGAAGCGCAGAAACTGTCGGTGATCTTCATCGGCAGCTTCTTCCAGCTCGTGCTGATGATCGCGGTGACGGTGGGCAACACGCGGCGCGACCTGGTGGAGGCGGCCTACACCCTGGGGAGCAGCGATTCGAGCCTGATCAAGCGCGTGCTGATCCCGGGTGCCGCGCCCGAGATCGCCGAGACCCTGCGCATGGTGCTGGGCTGGGCCTGGACCTACGTCATCGTGGCCGAACTGATCGGTGCGAGCAGCGGCATCGGCCACATGATCACCGACAGCCAGGCCCTGCTGGCCACCGACCAGATCATCTTCGGCATCATCGTCATCGGCCTCATCGGTCTGGTGAGTGACTTCGCGTTCAAGTGGGGCAATCGCAAGTTGTTCCCCTGGGCAAAGCTGTGACCGCCCCCGAAGCGCCTTCGGCGCCTCCCCCCAGGGGGCGCCGCCAGCGGCCCGGCCGAGCCGGTTCCGCGGCGGCTGCTTGGTTGCAGCGGCGCCTTGCCAAGTGTTTGCTGCTCGGCGTCATGGAGACCTGACATGGAGAACATCCTCACCGTGCGCGGCGTCGAGCGCCGCTTCGACAAGACACTCGCGCTGCAGGCCACCGACCTCGATGTCGCCGAGAACGACTTCATCACCATCCTGGGCCCCAGCGGCTGTGGCAAGAGCACGCTGCTGCGCATCGTTGCCGGCCTGGACCACCAGACCGCCGGTGAAGTGACGCTGGAAGGCCAGCGCATCGACGGCCCCGGCGCCGACCGTGGCATGGTGTTCCAGAGCTACACCCTGTTCCCGTGGCTCACGGTGCGCGACAACGTCTGCTTCGGCCTCGTCGAACGCGGCCTGCCGCGTGCGCAGCAGCTCGAGATCGCCGGTGCCTTCCTGAACAAGGTCGGCCTGAACGGTTTCGAGCACCACTACCCGAAGCAACTCTCGGGCGGCATGCAACAGCGCGTGGCCATCGCCCGTGCCCTGGCCAATGGTCCGCGCATGTTGCTGATGGACGAGCCCTTCGGGGCGCTCGACCACCAGACGCGCGAGCTGATGCAGGAGCTGCTGCTTGGCATCTGGGAGGCCGAAAAGAAGACCGTGCTCTTCGTCACCCACGACATCGACGAAGCAGTTTTCATGGGCAGCCGCGTGGTGGTGATGAGCGCGCGGCCTGGGCGCATCAAGCTCGACCGCAGGGTCGACATTCCGCATCCGCGCCACTACTCCGTCAAGACCACGCCGGCGTTCATTGAACTCAAGGCCGAACTGACCGAGCAGGTGAGGGTGGAAGTGCGGGCCGCGCAGGCGGCCATGACGGCGGCGCCTTGAGGCCAGGCCGCAGCCGCGTCTGCGCCCCGGAAGGCTTGACGGGCACCGCTGTGGCGGCGACGCTGGCTGCGTTGCGCCATGACGGCGCCGTAACGCCCGCCCGCCATGCACGCCAAGCCACCGCCCCCACCACAACAAACCCGCTCATTGGTTCCGGCCGCCGCGCTCGTCTGCGTGCGCCATCGAACCGATCCGGTCGGCCGCCTGCGCTTAACCACTGTCGAACTGCTGGTGGAGTGCGCGCGCATTGACGCGCAGTGCGCCTTCGGGGTTCAATTCAAACAAGCCAACACGCCGCACGCGCCATGAACAGCTCATACAACCGACCTCGCGTCGACGCCGTTCTTCGCTTCAGAAAGCGGGTTATTGCCCAGTCTCGTTAGGCGTCACAACTCACACACTTCGGTTCTCCAACATGAAAACATCCGTTGTAGCTTTGCTTCTGCTTGCGTCAAGCGGGCTTTCGAATGCGCAAGGCGTACCTACGCTTGCCGATATTCGCAAAGCAACAGACGCCGCGATGGCCCTTGTGGGAAAGGGCGATCTCGAAACTGGATTGAAAAGCTTCAAGTCCCTGACCATAGTTCCTGGGGCAGAGTTTGACGCGCTTGTTGGTCAGACAACCCAGCAACTGCCGCTAATAACAGCTAGGTTTGGGTCGAGTTTGGGTTATGAGTTCGTGAAGGAAGACCGCATAGGTGAGTCGCTCGCAAGATCGACTTACATCCATCGATTCGACAAGCATGCAATGCGCTGGATCTTCTATCTTTATCGAGGCAAGGACGGCTGGGTGATCAATTCCTTCCGCTTTGATGACAAGTGGCCAGAGCTCTTCCAGTGAGGCCTCTCAAGAAACTTCCTGAAGGCAGAGCGAGATCATGACTTCTCGTTATGTAGAACGGGAGTTTCTTCGGGACGATTGGCGGCGCTGTCGGGCCGATTACTTCGCTAACCCCACGCTCAAGCGGAGCACCAACGGCAGGCCACCAGGGCCCGGCCTGAAGTACACGGTAGATTGTCGCCAGCCCCGGCTTGACGTCCGCCCGTCGTCGCCCGCTTAGCTCGAACGTCGCGCGTCACCAAGCCACCACTTTGAACGGCATGCATGTCTCGAAGAACCGCCGCCCTTCTAGCCGCCTGGATTGCTGCCGCAGCATGCGCAGGGGTCGCGCTCTTCCTGCTTCAGCCAACCGGCCCGATGAAGTGGGCGCTTTGGCTCGTAGCCGGACCACTGGCATACATACTTGTGAGCGGCGCCGTAGAACTGATTTTGCAAACCTACTTCGAAGCACCTGGAGTAAAGCAAGCGACAAGGTACTTCGAGAAGCGCGCGGAAGGAAAACAAGTCTCCGGGCCAAGAATGCTCTGGTACGTGTTCGCCTTCACCCTACTGTTCGTAATCGTCGTAGCCACAGTCACCCCGATCTATGGGTACGTCAGCGACTTCATTGAGCAAGATCGCTGCCTCGATGCCGGGGGCCGTTGGAACGCGGAACAACACGCTTGCGAAGGCGCCGCAAGGTGAAGCCCCTGCTCAAGTCGAGCCCCAACGGCCGCCACGAGGCCCGGCCGGGCGGCACGCGGTAACCTTTCGCCCACCCGGGCCTGGCGTCCTGCCGGCGTCGCCCGCTGAGCGCGTAAGTGAGGCGGCATGAACGCCAGTCGTCGTCGAAGGCAACAAGTTCAGCAGGAGGATTGCAAGTGAGCCAGAACCTCGACAGCAACAAGCGCAACGCAATGGCGTTCTACGAACTCATGTTCAACGAGTGCAAACCTGCCGAAGCGCTTGAACGCTTTGCAGGCGATACGTACACCCAGCACAACCCGCACGTTGCCGACGGAAAGCAAGCCTTCATCCAGTACTTTGAACGCATGGCGCTGGAGTACCCAGGCAAGCGCGTGAACTTCAAGCGAGCCATTGCCGAAGGAAACCTTGTGGTCTTGCATTGCCACCAGCAGTGGCCCACAGACGCAAACAGAGACTGGGCGGGCATTGACATCTTCCGCTTCGATGACAGTGGCAAGATCGTGGAGCACTGGGACGTTTTGCAGGTTGTGCCGAGTGAAGCCGCGCACTCGAACACCATGTTCTAGCCGCCAGCAACTCTGACCGTCCACACCAGCAAAGACACCCGATCACGATAGACGCCTGACCCTTCGGTCAAGCCGAGCCGCAGCGGCGGGCCATGCGGGGGGGGGCGGTCAGCGCGACGCCCTGAGCCCCAACCCATCCAAACTTCATCGTTGTAAAGTCCCTCCGCGGTGTGTTGCGCTGCCCCGAGCCGGCGAGCGAACTGCATCACCTACTGGTCTTGGGAGCTTGCATGAGACGAGTCACCGGCATTGGCGGCATCTTCTTCAAGGCCAAGGATGCGCCTGCACTGCAGGCTTGGTACAAGCGGCACCTGGGCATCGATGTCCAAGCCTGGGGAGGCGCGGCCTTTGCCTGGACCGACAGTGAAGGCAAGCCTGTCGGGGGAACAACCATCTGGTCGATTGGTTCGGCGCAAGGGGACCCGTTCGCACCGGGCACGGCGGCCTTCATGGTCAATTACCGGGTGGAGGATCTCCACGCCTTGGTCCAGGTGCTGCGCGAAGAAGGCTGCAACGTGCTCGATAAGATGGACGATTCCGAGTACGGGAAGTTTGCGTGGGTGATCGATCCCGAGGGAAACAAGGTCGAGCTTTGGCAACCGCCCGCCGGTCAATGACCGGGCCCGCAGGCCGCGCGTGAGTTTGCGGATCGAAGCCCTTTTCAATCGGAGTGCCAGTGCCGCGCATTGAAGCCACCCCATCGATTCGCCAGCTGATCCAGCAGCACTGGCATCTTGCCAACGAACGCCGATGGGAGGCGTTCGCAACGCTTCTGCATGCCGAGCTGAGGTACGAAGTGCCCCAGACCCGGGAGTACATCGAGTCGCCGTTCGGCTACCTGGAAATGTTCCGTACCTGGCCCGGTGAGTGGCGAGCCGACGTGATGGAACTGGTGTGCGAAGCGGGCAGGGCGGTCAGCATCGTCCGGTTCACCGTGGGCGCCGAGATCATGACGGGCATCACCGTCTTCCGCGTGACGGACGGCAGGATCATCTCGGTAACCGACTTCTGGCCCGATCCGTATGAACCCCCGCCCAGGAACACCCCCTTCCTCAAGCGCCGGCCGCGTGCGGCGCCGGATGCCCCCAGTTCAGAACCATTGAATGGCGCGAAGACATGATCCGAAGCGAGCGCCTCACGGCCACCCTGGACGGCGAGTTCGTCGTCTTTCTCATCGGCATGCGCATCAACCACCCGCTGAAGGTGCACAAGTGGTGGCCGGTGGCAAGTGCCATGCCGAAGATGATCACGGAGCTCTACCGCAAGCCCGAGTTGGGTTTCCTCCACGCCGAGAGCTGGTTCTCGCGCACCATCATCGTCCTGCAGTACTGGCGCTCGATGGACCAGTTGATGGCCTATGCGACGAGCAAGACTTCGGCGCATTTGCCAGCCTGGCAAGCCTTCAACCGGTCTGTCGGAACCGACGGTTCGGTGGGCATCTGGCACGAGACCTATGCGGTCTCTCCGGGGCGGTATGAGAACGTCTACGTCAACATGCCGGCCTTCGGCCTGGGTCGCGCGGGCACCCTGCACCCGGCTTCGGGTGGCAGGCAATCGGCCGCGGGCCGGCTGAGCGCGGGCAAAGCAGCGCTCTGAGCGCGGGCGCCCAGGCCGACGACAATCAGCACTGCCACGACGCGGTGGCGCTGCCCTGATCGATACCTGCCCATGAAACGACGTTCCCTGACCCTGGCGCTGCCACTCCTGGCCCTGACGCCGCTGGCACGCGCCCAGGCCTGGCCGAGCAAGCCGATCCGCCTGGTGGTGCCATTCCCGGCCGGTGGCGCCACCGACCTGCTGGCGCGCGCCATCGCGCAGGGCGTCGGCAACGCCTTCGGCCAGCCCATCGTGGTGGACAACCGCCCTGGCGCCGGCGGCACGCTCGGTTCGGCGGAAGTCGCCAAGGCCGCGCCCGATGGCCACACGCTGTTGATGTGCACCAGCAGCACGCACTCGATCGCGCCGCACCTGAATCCCAACCTGCCCTACAACGCCGAGGCCGATTTCACGCCGGTGGCGCAGGTGGCCAATGCGACCAACATCGTGCTGGTACCGAAAGACCTGCCCGTGGCCTCGATCAAGGAATTGATCACCTACGCCAAGGCGCGGCCGGGCCAATTGAACTACGCCTCCAGCGGCAACGGCACCATCGTCAACCTCACGGCCGAGGCCTTCAAGGCGCAGGCAGGGGTGTTCATCGTGCACATTCCGTACCGCGGGACGGCGCTGGCGATTCCCGATCTGGTGAGCGGCAAGGTGCAGTTGCTGTTCGACAGCATCGTGAGTGGCCTGCCGCATGTGAAGGACGGCAAGCTGAAGGCCCTGGCCATCACCAGTGCCAAGCGCTCGCCGCTGGTACCCGATTTGCCCACGGTGGCCGAGTCGGGCTTGCCGGGGTTCGAGTCGACCACCTGGTTCGGTGTCTACGGGCCCAAGGGCTTGAGCGCTGACATCACGAACCGCTTGGCCACCGAGTTGCAGCGCGCGCTGCAGAAACCCGATGTGGCCGAGCGCTTGGCGCGCCTGGGCGCTGAGCCCGTCACCGACGCCGGCCCGGCCAAATTTGCCGCGATGGTCAAGGCCGACAGCGCACGCTGGGCCACCCTCATTCGCGAACGCAAGATCACCGCAGACTGACACCATGACACGCTTCAACTACAGCCAGCCCTATGCCAGCGCGCGCCTGCCGGTGTTCGCGCGCAACGTCGTCGCCACCTCACACCCGCTGGCGGCCCAGGCCGGCCTGCGCATGCTGGCGGCTGGCGGCAATGCGGTCGATGCGGCGATTGCCACGGCCGCTTGCATGACCGTCGTCGAGCCGTGCAGCAACGGCCTGGGGTCCGACGCCTTCTGCATCTTGTGGGACGGCACGCAGTTGCACGGCCTCAACGCCAGCGGCCCGGCACCGGCGGCCTGGACGCGCGACTACTTCATTGGCAAGTACGGCGAAGCAGCACTGGCGCCGCCCGCCCGGGGTGTCGATTCGGTCAGCCTGCCGGGTGCGGTGGGCGCCTGGGCGGCGCTGTCGCAACGCTTCGGCAAGTTGCCTTTCGCCGACCTGATGGCACCGGCCGCGGAGATCGCCGAGCGCGGCTATGCCGTGCCGGTGGTGGTGCAGCAGAAGTGGCAGAACGCAGCGCAGGTCGCGGATCTCGTCGCTGGCCCCGGCTTCGCTGCGCAGTTCCTGCCCAAGGGGCGGCCGCCGGAAGTCGGCGAGCGCTTTGCCATGCCCAACACGGCGCGTGCGCTCCGGCTCATCGGCGCGACCAAGGGCGAAGCCTTCTACCGCGGCGAGATCGGCGCGGCCATCGCCGCCTGGTCACGCCAGCATGGCGGTGCGCTCACCGCCGCAGACCTCGCCGCCTACCAGCCCGAATGGGTCACGCCGCTGGCGCAGGACTACCGCGGCCACACCCTGCACGAGATCCCGCCCAACGGGCAGGGCATCGCGGCGCAGATGGCCCTGGGCATGTTGCAGCACTTCGACCTGGCCGCGCTGCCGATCGATGGCGCAGCCTGCCAGCACCTGCAGATCGAGGCCATGAAGCTGGCCTTTGCCGACGTGTACCGCTTCGTGGCCGACCCGCGCTTCATGGAGGGCCCGCCGTCGATGCTGCTCGATGCGCAGTACCTGGCCGCGCGCGCCAAGCTCATCGATCCGGCGCGCGCGCAGGTGTTCGGCGCGGGCTACGGCATGAAGGGCGGCACCATCTACCTCACAGCCGCTGACGAGAGCGGCATGATGGTCAGCTTCATCCAGAGCAACTACATGGGCTTCGGCTCGGGCGTGGTCGAGCCCACCTTCGGTGTCAGCCTGCAGAACCGCGGTCACGGTTTTTCGCTGGAAGCCCACAGCCCCAACGGGGTGGCGCCCGGCAAGCGGCCGTTTCAGACCATCATTCCGGGCTTCCTCAGCAAAGAGGGCCAGCCGGTGATGAGCTTCGGCGTGATGGGCGGCAACATGCAGCCGCAGGGGCATGTGCAGACCCTCGTGCGCATGCTCGACCACGGCCAGAACCTGCAGGCCGCGTGCGACGCACCACGCTGGCGCTTCAACCAGGGCCTGGAGATCAACGTCGAGCGCCACATGCCAGCGCCCACCTTGGCGGCGCTGCAGGCGATGGGCCACCAGGTCGTCGGGCTGGAGGACAGCTACATGGATTTCGGCGCCGGCCAGTTCATCTGGCGCCTGGGCGACCCGGCCGTCGAGGGCTACGTGGCGGCGAGCGATCCGCGGCGCGACGGTGCCGCCGTCGGCTTCTGAGCCAGCGGCCCGCACGGCAATCGGCGATGATGGCAGCCTTGTTTGCCCGGAGTCACGCCATGAAGTACGTTTTGCCTTTCCTGATCGCGCTGGCCGCGACGCCCAGCTGGGCCGCCGACATGACGCCCATGTCGGCGCCCGAAGCCGAAGCGCCGGTTGACAAGCTGGCGCCGGCGCGGCGCCACATCAAGGCCAAGAAGTGGCCCGATGCGATCGCCGAGTTGAAGCGCGTCAACGACAGCGGCAACGCCGATTGGAACAACCTGATGGGCTACAGCCTGCGCAAGCAAGCCACGCCCGACCTGGCCGGCGCCGAGCGCCACTACGACGCCGCACTGCGCATTGCGCCCACCCACCTCGGTGCGCTGGAGTACTCGGGCGAACTGATGCTGATGAAGGGCGATCTGGCCAAGGCAGAGCAGCGACTGGCTGCGCTGGCGCGCGCCTGCGCCTCGGCCTGCGAGGAGTACGCCGACCTCAAAGAGGACGTGGCGCGCTTCAAGGCTGCCGGCAACAAGTACGTGCCTGCGCATTGACGGCTTCTGCGCTGCCGGCCCGCATCGGCCCCGGCCTGGCGCTGGCCACGTTGGGGGCGATTGCTTTCTCGGGCAAGGCCATCCTGGCCAAGTTGATGTACCGGCATGGCGTGGACGCCGTGCAGGTGATTTTCTGGCGCATGCTGATTGCGCTGCCCTTGTTCCTGGCCTTGGCCTGGTGGGCCGGGCGCGGCAAGCCAGGCTTCACGGCGCGCGACTGGCGCGCGGTACTCGGCCTGGGCTTTTGCGGCTACTACCTGGCCAGCATGCTCGACTTCATGGGCCTGCAGTACATCAGCGCGGGCCTCGAGCGCCTGATCCTGTACCTCAACCCGACCCTGGTGCTGCTGCTCTCGGTGGCCCTGTTCGGCAAGCGTATCTCGGCGCGCCAGGGCCTGGCCATGGCCTTGAGCTATGCCGGCGTGGCCGTGGTGTTCGGGCAAGAGCTGCGCTTCGAAGGGTCGCACGTGGCCCTGGGCGCTGCCTTGGTGTTCGGCAGTGCCGTCAGCTATGCGATCTACCTGGTCTACAGCGGGCAGTACGTTCAGCGCCTGGGCGCTCTGCGGCTCACGGGTGCGGCCACCAGCGTGGCCTGTGTGTTGAGCATCGCCCAGCTGTTCGTGCTGCGCGCGCCGGCCGCGGCCCTGGTGCCCGAGCCCGTGCTCTGGCTGTCGCTGCTCAACGCGACGCTGTGCACCTTCGCACCGGTGTTGATGGTCATGATGGCGATCGAGCGCATCGGTGCCACCTTGTCGGCGCAAGCCAGCATGGTCGGCCCGATGAGCACGGTGTTGTTGGGCGTGTGGATGCTCGGCGAGCCCTTCACCGGGTGGGTGGTGGCGGGCACGCTGCTGGTGTTGTTCGGCGTGTGGCTGTTGGCCAAATGGCGGTGATGTGAACCACCCCCGATGCGCCTGCGGCGCCTCCCCCTCAAGGGGGCAGCGCCAGCGGACCGGCGGCGCCGGATCCGCGGCGGTCGTTTGGCAACGCGTTCAGCTCTGATGTCGAGAGCGGTTCATCTGACAAGAGGAGAACAGAAATGGACTTGGGTATTGCAGGCAAATGGGCGCTGGTGTGCGCCGCGAGCAAAGGGCTGGGCAAGGGCTGCGCCGCGGCCCTGGCAGGCGAGGGCGTCAACGTCGTCATCACGGCACGCGGCGCCGAGGCGCTGAACGCCACCGCGGCCGAGCTGCGCGCCCGCTACCCCGGGATCGAGGTGCGCACGGTTGCCGGCGACATCACCACCGCTGCGGGCCGGGCGGCCGCCCTGGCGGCGGCACCGCAGGTTGACATCCTGATCAACAACGCTGGCGGTCCGCCGCCCGGTGACTTCCGTGACTGGGAACGCGAGGCCTGGATCGCTGCGCTCGATGCCAACATGCTGACGCCGATCGCCCTGATGAAGGCCACGGTCGATGCGATGGCCGAGCGCGGCTTCGGCCGTGTCGTCAACATCACCTCGGGCGCGGTCAAGGCGCCGATCGAAGTGCTCGGCCTGTCCAACGGCGCGCGCTCGGGGCTCACTGGTTTTGTGGCGGGCCTGGCGCGGCAGAGCAAGCTGGCCAGCCGCAACGTGACCATCAACAACCTGCTGCCCGGCTTCTTCGACACCGACCGCATCCGCACGACGATGGCCATCGCCGCTGCCAAGAGTGGCAAGGGCATCGAAGAAATGCTCGACGGCCGTCGTGCTGCCATCCCTGCGCGGCGCCTCGGCACCGCCGAGGAGTTCGGCTCGGCCTGCGCCTTCCTGTGCAGCGTGCAGGGCAGCTACATCACCGGTCAGAACTGGCTGCTCGACGGCGGCGGCTACCCCGGCACCTTCTAGCGCTTGGCTTGCCGCAGCACGCGTGTCTCGCCCAGGGCGAAGAGCACGAAGGCTGCGTCGTCCACGCCCAGTTTCTTGCGTGCTTTGGGCAGCTCGTCGATCGGCGCGTCGATGGGGTCGTCGCACAGCCGGAAGGTGCCCCAGTGCACGCCCATCGAGAGCTTGCTCTTCACATCGAGGTGGATCTTCACCGCCTCCTCCTCGTTGATGTGTTGTTCCTGCATGAACCAGCGCGGCAGGTAGCAGCCCACCGCGATCTGCGAGAAGTCGAAACCGCCGAAGCGCGCGCCGATGTCGGCAAAGTCTTTCGAGTAGCCGGTGTCACCGCTGAAGAACATCGAGTAGGGCGCACCGTCGACAGTGGCTTGGGCGACGAAGCCGCCCCACAGGCTGGCATTGCGATCCCAGGGCGAGCGGCTCGACCAATGCTGCACCGGCACGAAGTGGACTGACACCGCGCCTTCGGGCAGCTTGAGGTCGAAGCGCTCCCACCAATCCATGCGCTGCACCCGGGAGATGCCCTCGGCCTTCAGCCACAGGTCCATGCCCAGGGGCACGATGAACAGTGGGGGGCCGCCGGCCTGCCGGTTCAAGGCGCGCACGGTGGGCGCGTCGAGGTGGTCGTAGTGGTTGTGACTGATCAGCACCACGTCGATGCGCGGCAGTTCTGCCAACTGCGCCGGCAGGGTCACGTCGCGCTTCGGCCCGGCAAAGCCAACCGGGGAGGCGCGCTCGCTGAAGTGCGGGTCGGTCAGGATGTTCAGGCCGCCGAGCTGCCACAGCGCGGTGGCGTGTCCGATCCAGGTCACGCTGACGTCGCGCCGATTGGCCTTCAGGTAGGCCAGGTCGGGCGTGACCACCTTGACCCGCGCGGCGTCCTGCGGCGCGAGGGCGGTCGTCCAGCGCGCCCATTGCCAGGCGAAGAAGCTCGGCTGGTTATCACGCCAGTTGTCGATGTAGTTGTTGTTGAAGCCGTCGGGGCGGTGGTGCTTCTTGCTGGCGTCGTAGTAGGGGTTCACGCTGCTGCAGCCGGTGAGCAGGGCCGGCAGCAATGCCAGGGCGAGGGTGAGGCGTCGCATCCCCGTGCTGCCTCAATCGCGGCCGCGCGCTTCCGAGCGCATCCAGGTGTAGGCCACGCCCAGGCCGAGCGAGCCACCTGTGGTCTTGCGCACCAAGGGGCTGGCCTCGTTGGCGGCGCCGGCCACGGAGTCCAGGCGGGCGAACCCGAACAGTTGCCAATCGGGGCTCAGCTCGCGTGAGAACGAGGTGGCCAAGCGCAGGGCGACGAGACCACTGCTGGCGCGGTAGGCAGGGCGCAGCGCGGTGGCTTCGCCGCTTGCAACCTCGTAGAAGGTGCGCGCGAGTTTGCCGTCGGCTGCCAGGGCGCTGATGCTGGCCGCGTAGCGCCAGCCGGTCTTGGACTGGCGCTCGTAAACCAGTTCGGGCTCGAAACTGAGACCGCGGTGTGCTGCGCCGTCGCTCAGGTCGAACACGGCGCGCAGAGGGAACTCGGCACGCCAGCGCCCGCCCGCCGGGGCGGCCCCGAGCTTCCATTTGACGCGCGGACCCAACTCGACCAAGGTGCCGAGCTTGCGCATTCCGCGCCGGGCTTCGATTTGTTTGCCACCCGCGCCGAAGGCACCGGCCACGCCGATGTCGAGTTCGAAATCGGGCGTTTTCAGGGCGCGAAGCCCGGCGGAATCGTTGTCGGCGCGGAACACATCGCCTCGGTACACCAGGTAGGGCAGCGCCAAAACGCGGCCGACCTGTTGATCCGAGCCGGGATAGGCCTGCTGCGAGATGCCGATGGCCACGCCGCCCAACTCCCACAGCGGCGGCGCGGTTTCCGCCTGGGCGATGCTGGCGGCGGGGGCACCAAAGGCCAGGAGGGCGATGACAGCCGTGCGCCAAGCGACGCAGGACATGGACCGGAGCTTCATGCGGACACCCAAATATGAACTGATCGGTCACATTATGCCCATAACAGTTCATTTGCCAAGACCTTTCAGTGCCAGCGCTCTGGCCGGCTCGGGCTGGACAGCCTATGGGCTGGCCGACGCGCTGGCGTCGAGGTGGCGCGCCAAGCCGCTGCAACCCGCGCGCATGACGCCTGCGTGGCTCCAGCGAAACCAGGGCGCCAACAGCGGCGCGAGCCAGCGCATCCAGCGTTTGACCAGCTCGATGCGCCAGACGGCGGTGACATCGGTGAAGCCGGCCTCGGCACGCAGCAGCCAGATGCCGTCGCCGCGCAGCGCACCGGTCCAGCGGCCACGCAGGCGCTCCGGCCGCTGTGACTCGATGGCTTCGACGTCGATCACGACCCGGCCGAACAAGGGGGTGGCCCACTCGACGCGTCGCAGGCTGCCTGGGCCGCTTGCGCTGCCGTAACGCAGGGTGCGAACCGACCGCACATGGGGCCACCAGACGGGCCAGCCTTCCGGGTCTGCGAGCGCTTCCCACACCCGCTCCGCGGGGACGGCCAGGCGCCAGTGGCTGATCAGGTCAAGGTGGGGGGCGGTCATCGAAAGGGTCTGGCGAGCGGCGCAGCCAGCCTGCGCCGTCATCCGCCATACGGTGGCGGCGTGCCGGCAGATGCCGCCGTGAAAGTTTTTTGTCTGCCCTTGCATCCAGACGGCAGGTGGCACCGTACTGTGCGCGTGAACCCATGTCCCCCGCACTCCGACCCGACTCCAGCGACTGCCGAGGCCTCGCCTTCTCAAGCCAAATCGATCAAGCGCCGCTTGCTCGAGCGCGTGGCCGACGCTGACCAGACCCACCTGACCATTTCCGCCGATGCTGGAGACTGGCAGCCCTTCGCGCCGGGCGTCGAGTTGAAGCTGCTGCACCGCAGTGAGCAAGCGCAGTCCTACCTATTGCGGCTGGCACCGGGGGCCAGCCTGCCGCCGCATCGGCATCCCACCGATGAGGAGTGCGTCGTGTTGACCGGGTGCCTGCAGGTCGGCAGCCACACCGAGATCGGGCCGGGCGGCTACCACCGGGCACAGCAAGGCGCCTTGCACCCCACGGTCGGCTCGCGGGGCGGCGCCACGATCTTCCTGCGCGGGGCCGTGCCCGAGTCTGGCCATGTTCTGCGTTGAAGCGCGCTTTTTCGCCTGCGCCTGCATCCAGGGGGACGCGCGCGGCGTATACGTGCGGTACCCTCAGCACGCTCGCATGCCCTCTGTTCTGCAACCCGGCTCGATGGCCCCACGCTGGTGATCCACTCGCATGAATGACACCGATGCACGGCGGCAGCCAGACGATGACGCCCCCGCCGGCACGGACCCGGATGCCGAGCTCGACTTGTTCGACGCCGCGGCCGCCGAGAACGCCGATGACGATGCGGGGCTGACCGGGGCTGCGGCGCAAGCCCTCGAGCTGGCCGTGGCCTGCATCCGCCAACTGCCCGGGCCGGACTTCGGTGAGGCGCAGCTCATCGAGTGGATCGAAGCCATCGTCGATCGCGACGAACGCGCGCTGACCGCGCTCTACGACGCGACGATGTCGCGCGTCTACGGCATCGTGATGCGCGTGGTGCGCCGGGCTTCGCTGGCCGAAGAGGTGGTGGAGGAGACCTACTTCCAGGTGTGGCGCCAGGCCGCGCGCTTCGACGTCGCACGCGGCCGGCCGCTGACCTGGCTGCTCGGGATGGCGCGTTCGCGGGCCATCGACGCGGTGCGTCGAGAGGCCCGTTTTCAGCACGACAGCCTGGACGACGAGTCGGTCGCTGCCTTGCCTGACGATCAACCTGCCGCCGACGAACTGCTCGATGCTGCGCGTGAACATGCCGATCTCCACCGGGCGCTGATGCTGCTCAACACCCAGCCGCGCCAGCTCGTTGCGATGGCCTTCTTCAGGGGCCTGAGTCATGAAGAAATTGCCAGCCAGACCGCTCTGCCGCTGGGCACCGTGAAGTCGCAGATCCGGCGTGCGCTGCTCACCCTGCGGCAAGCGCTCGGCGAGGGCGCCATGTCGGCGCTGGCTGCATGATGCGCGGCGCAGCCCCTTGTCCCGTGATCTTGACCCGACGGCGCCCTCGCGGCACGATCTGTCCATGAGCTCTGCCCCTCCCCTGCTGAATGCACCGATGCCGGTGCTGCCCTCTCCCGAGGCCGCCGACGATGCGTTCGCGCCCCTGCTGGCAGAGCCCTTCGCACGCACCTGGCAGACGCCCGCAGCGGCCTTGACGGGTTCGCAGGCGGTGCGCGAGCGTTTGATCGAGCGTCTGGCCGCCTCGCGTGCTGCCGAAGCCGCGATGGTCACGGTGCGCCGGCGTCGGCTGGTGCGCGAGCCGCTCGGCGCCGGCGTGCAGGCCCAGACCTTGTACGAGGCACGAGCCGGCCACATGCTGCGGCCCGGCGAGCCCCTGCGCACGCGACTGATCGAGCTGTCTGCCGGCGCCCGTCTGACGCCCGAGATGCTGACGGCAGCAGGCGCCCTCGAGGGGCGGCACCGCGAGTGGCTGGTGATGTCGGGCAGTGTCCAGTGCGATGGCGAGTGGCTGTCTGCGCGCGATTACCACGTCTCACCCGCCGGGCACCGCGCGCCTGCGTGGCACTCGCCCGCGGGTGGGCTGCTGTTCCTGCGCGAATCCGATCTGGCCGCAGCCGCCACCGACCAGCCCTTCAGCGTGCGTGATGCCGACGCCGGCTGGCCCGACTTTGCGCCGGGCATTCAGCGGCGGGTGTTGTGGCAGCGCGGCGGCCAGGCCGCCATGCTCTATTTTCTGCAGCCCGGTGTGCAGGTCGCGCACCATGCCCATGACCATGATGAAGAATGCCTGATGCTGCAAGGCGATCTCTTCCTCGACGACCTCGTGCTGCGCCCAGGCGATTACCAGGTGGCCCCGGTCGGCACCGACCACCGGGTGACCGAAACCGACACCGGCGTCGTGCTCTACGTCCACGGCGACCTCGATCTGCGCTTCGTGGCCTGAGGTCGGGTGCGCGGGGTGCTTGGCTGGCTGCCGAGATTGGCGTGTCAGAGCCAGCTGGCAATCTCCGCCAGCGGCTTCTTGATGCCGCCATGCACCGGTACCTGGCAACCGGCCCTGGGGTAACCGACGACGAGCAGGATGACCGGCTTCTCCGAGGCGGGCCGGCCGCACAGTGTGTTCAGAAAGCGCATTGGGTTGGGCGTGTGTGTCAGCGTCGCCAGGCCGGCGTGGTGCAGCGCGGCGATCAGGAAGCCCGACGCGATGCCCACCGATTCGGGCACGTAGTAGTGGCTGAATTTTTCGCCGTCCGGATGCAAGCCGTACTTCTGCGCAAAGATGGCGATCAGCACCGGCGCGTCTTCGAGGAAGGGTTTGCTGGCGTCGGTGCCGAGCGGCGCCAGCGCATCCAGCCATTCCTGTGGCGCACGTTCCTTGTAGAAGGTCTGTTCTTCGACTTCGGCGGCTGCGCGCACGCGGCGCTTGTGGTCTGGGTCGGTGATGACGCTGAAGAACCAGGGTTGCTGATTCGCACCTGACGGCGCGGTGCCGGCGGCGAGCAGGCAGGCCTCGATGACTTCGCGCGGCACGGCACGGGTGTCGAAATCGCGCACGCTGCGGCGCCGCACCAATTCGGCGTGGAAGGCGCGCGCACGGGCGATCATCTCGGGCGGCGCGTACTCGCGGTAAGCGGGCAGGGGTTCGAGTTGGTAGGGCGGGGGTGGTGGCTTCATGGGGGCGTCATGCAGGCGTCGGCGGGTGCCGCCGAGGTGATGAACTCGTGCAACAGGGCCAACGCCGCGTCGGGCCGATCGCGCCAGACACCGTGTCCGGCATCGTCGAAGGTGACGAGCCGGCCCCAGGGTGCGGGGAGGGCGGCAGCGATGTCCTGCGAATCGGCCAGCGGGCACACCGGGTCCAGCGCGCCGGCCGTCACCAGCACCGGACAGCGCACGGCGGCCAGGCCCGGCAGCAGATTCATGCCGCGCATTTCGCCGCGCGCATGGGTGAACAGGATCTCGGGCTCGGTGATCACGCGGCGCTTGGCGTGGTCGTTCGGCGCGATGCTTGGGTTGTACAGCGGCCAGCAGACTTCGGCATAGTGCGCCCAGGTCTGGGCGTCGGGGCGGGTCCAGAAAGTCTCCGCCGCGTCCCGCGCAACTGGCCCGCCCAGGTGCTCGAACATCGCCAGCTTGCGCGCCAGCCCGAGGGCGGGCGCCGTGCTCGACAGGATCACCTTGGCGGGGTGCGCTGGGTGGCGCGCGAGGTAGCGCTGGGCGACAAAGCCGCCGAAGGACTGGCCGAGCACGACGGGCCGGTGAATGCCCAGCGCATGGCACAGGTGCACGATGTCATCGGCGAAGGTGTCCAGCGTCCACTGGCCGGGCGGGCAGCGGTCGCTGCGGCCATGACCGCGCAGGTCGAAGTACACGACTTGCGCGATGTCGGCCAAGCGCGAGAACAGCGGCTTGAAGCTGCTGTGGTCGAAGCCCGGCCCGCCGTGCACCAGCAGCAGCGTCGGCTTCTCTCGCATCCGCGGGCCGTCGGGCACCAGGCCGCAGCCTTCGATGTCCACATACAGCCGGGTGGTGGGTGTAATGGCAATGCGCATGGCTCAGGCCGCGCGAGGAGGGACTCGGCAGCCGGGTCCGGCAGGCGCGCTAGCGACCGCGCAAATGCGCCGGCGCTTCGAGCCGCTTGGCCAGGGTCGACAGCACCAGCGTCAGCACCAGGTACACCGCCGAGATCAACAGGTAGGGCTCCCAGTAGCGCGAGTAGGCACCGGCCACGGTGCGGGCGGCCAGCGCCAGCTCGGCCAGGCCGATGGCCGACACAAGCGAGGAGTCCTTGATGAGCGTGACGCCTTCGTTCACCAGCGCCGGCACCATGCGCCGGAAAGCTTGTGGCAAGACCACGAAGCGCATCGCCTGCGCGTGCGACAGGCCGACGCTGTAGGCGGCCTGGGTCTGGCCGCGGTGAATGCTCTGGATGCCGGCGCGAAAGATCTCGCTGATGTAGGCACCGGCATTGAGCGTCAGTGCCAGGCAGCCAGAAAAGAAGGCGCCGTGTTCCTGGCGGAAGGTGCGTGCGGCTTCGCCACTCAGCAGCAGGCCGCTGTCGGGATGGATCAGCGCCGGCATCAGCGCAAAGTGCACCAGCAGGATCTGCACGAACAGCGGCGTGCCGCG
>JANNFB010000295.1:0-7282 GCA_031379365.1 Burkholderiales bacterium | reverse complement strand
ACCGGCGTGCAGCAGAAGCACTATGAGCGCCATGACTACTTGATCGAGAAGGCCCAGGCACTCGACCAGCTCGAAGGGCACCTGTTCGGCATCATCGAATCCAAGCAAGCCCGCAAGAGCTGACAGCTTCCAACGCGGTGGCCCCGAACCCGCTACCCGTCGCCAACGGGCGGCAGCGTAGCCGGCCGAGGAGCTGACGTTCGCCACGGGCAGTTCCCGGCCACAAGCAGTCGGACAAGTCTGTGCTAGAAACCAGTCATCGGGCAGAGCGGATCCGCTTGGCAACGGACCCATTGAGTTCATCAAGCGAGCTGTTCACCTCGCCGCAGTCGGCGCTCGGGTTGTCCTTGAACCGAAGCAGCACGCGCAGCTCGGATCTGCCTTTCGCCAGCGCTCGGAGCCGCGGCGGACAATGGTGCCTTATGCCTTTAGGTGACGGAATCAATGACCCGCCTTGACTCGACTGCATCACGCACCAGTCGCAAGCTTTCGGCACCTGTTGTGATGTTCGCGGCAGTGAGCCTGTTGAACGAGGTGTCGGCCCAGATGGTGGCGCCGCTCATCCCCATCCTGTTGGCATCGGTGCTAGCAGCCGGGCCGATGGCCATCGGTGCCGTCGAGGGCATCGCCGACGCGGCCGCCGCGTTCCTCAAACTCTGGTCGGGGCGCCACGCCGACGTGCGCCCGCAGCGACGCAAGGCGATGGTGTTCATCGGTTACGCCCTCGCGTTGGCTTCGCGCCCGCTGATCGGGCTGGTGGGCCACTGGGGCGCCGTCGTTGCGCTGCGCGCGGCGGACCTGGTCGGCACGGGCCTGCGCGGCGCGCCGCGCGATGCCATCCTCGCCGACGCCACACCCAGTGACATGCAGGGTCGGGCCTATGGTCTGAACCGCAGCATGGACTACGCCGGTGCCGTGCTCGGCTCGTTGATCGCAGCCGCTGCGCTGGCCTGGTGGGGCGCCAGCATCCCGCAGGTCATCCTGCTGTCGGCCGTGCCGGGAATCGCCGTGCTGGCGCTGCTGGCCCTGTTGCCGAACCCGGCCACGGCCGAACAGATCGACGCTGCCGAGCGAGCTGACCGTCCACCGCTGCGCTGGTCGCTGTTGTCGCCCGCGTTGCGCACCTACTTGAAAGTGCTCGCCCTGTTTTGCCTGGCCAAGGCGTCGGAAGCCTTCATCATGCTGCGGGGTCATGAATTGGGCATGCCCGTTGTGACGCTGCTGCTGCTGTGGGCCTGGCTGGCCGCTTTGCAATCCATCACTGCGCTGGCGGGCGCCCGGGCCACGGACCGCATGTCCAAGCGCAGCCTCACGTTGATGAACTGGGCCAGCCTGGCCGTTGGCTACTGTGCGCTTGCGTACGTCTCGACCGCCATGGGTCTGTGGATCGCGGTGTCTGTGTACGGCATCCTCAGCGGCATCAGCGAAGGGGTCGAGCGCTCGCTGGTCAGCGAACTGGCCGACTCGTCGAGCAAGGGCACGGCTTTCGGCTGGTACCACATGATCAGCGGGCTGGCCGCCATTCCGGCCGGCCTGTTGTTCGGATGGGTCTGGCAACGCATCGGCCCTGCCGGCGCTTTCGGAATGACCGCCGCGATTGCGCTAGTCAGTGCCTTCTGGTTGCAAATGACGTTGCCGGCCGCGGCGCGCCCCGCTGCTTGAGGGAAGGAACGCCCGATGCGCGTGCTCATCATCGAAGACAACCCCGACATCGTCGCGAACCTCTACGCCTATCTGGAGCCGCTGGGCTATGCGCTCGATTGTGAGCACCGGGGCGACGCCGGGCTCGCTGCCGCCGCGCGCGGTTCGCACGACGCCATCGTTCTCGATCTGATGCTGCCGGGCCTCGACGGACTGGAACTGTGCCGGCGGCTGCGCCGCGAACTGCGGCGAAAGACCCCGGTGTTGATGCTGACCGCGCGCGACACGATCCAAGACAAGGTCAACGGCTTCGACAGCGGCGCGGATGATTACCTGGTCAAGCCCTTCTCGATGGCGGAACTCGACGTTCGGCTGCGCGCGCTGGTGCGCCGTGCGCGCGACGCGCAGGCCGACCCGCTCATGCGGCTGGGCGAACTGACCCTGCACACCACGACGATGATGGTCAGCCGCGAGCGCCGTCCCTTGAACCTGACGCCGACCGGTTTCAAGCTGCTGGCCCGGCTGATGCGCCATGCCCCCGACCTCGTCACGCGGCAGGCGTTGGAGTTCGAGATCTGGGGCGAGAACCCTCCTAACAGCGACGCCTTGCGAACCCATCTGCACACGCTGCGGCAGGCCATCGACAAGCCTTTCGCGGCGCCGATGCTGCGCACGGTGCAAGGCTTCGGTTACCGGCTCGTCGATCCAGCCGCGGGCGACGCAGATGCGCTTTGACATTTCGCTGCGCGGCCGGATTGTTGCGGCCTATGTCGGGCTGTCGCTGGCGGTGTGCGGGTTCTTCGCCCTGGTGGCCTGGTTCGCGGTGGTGGAATCCGAAAAGTATGTGGTGAAGCGACGGCTGGAGTCGCTGGCCGAGTGGCAGTTCAGACGTACGGACGTGACTGCCGACCTGCCACGGGGTCTGACGTTCCACCTGGGCGCTGCGATTCCCTCCGACCTGGCTGCGCGCGGAACGGGCTTTCACGAAATCAAGAACGGATCGCACAACGCGTACGTGTTGCTGGAAAAGCGCAACGACGGCACACCCTACGCCGTTGTCGATGGCATTGGAGACCTGGAGCGCATCGAACGGGAAGTGTTCTTGAGCATGGCAAGCGCCGTACTGATATCAGCGCTGCTGGCGGCCCTGCTGGGCCGCATCACGGCAGGGCGTGTGATCCGGCCCGTCACCGAACTGGCTGACGCGGTGCAGCGCGATACCTTGGGCGCCGGCTCGCCGGCCCTGGTGCAAGGCGACGAAATAGGCGTGCTGGCGCGTGCCTTCGCCGCACATTCAGCGGAGCAGCTGGGTTTTCTGGCGCGTGAACGGCTGTTCACGGGTGACGTGAGCCATGAGTTGCGGACACCGCTGACAGTGATCCTCGGCGCTGCTGAAGTGCTGGCCGTGGGCTTGCAGGCCAGGCCGGATTTGCTCGCCCCCGTTGAACGTATCCAACGAACAGCAACGGAAACCGCAGCCCGGGTCGCAGCGCTGCTGCTGTTGTCGCGCGCGCCGGACCGCATCGACGCCCCTCGCCTGGCACTCCGGCCACTGCTCGACCAGGAGGTGCAACACTGCAGGCCGCTTTTGGCTGGCAAGCCGGTGACGCTGCAGATCGACGCGCCCGAGGAGGTCTGGGTCCTGGGCCGCGGCGAGCTGGTGGGCATGGTGGTCGGCAACTTGCTTCGAAACGCTTGCCGATACACCGAAGAAGGCGAGATCGTGGTCCGCCTGCGCAGTGGCTCGATCGTCGTCGACGACACCGGGCCGGGCATACCGCAGGCCGTGCGCGGG
Organism: Burkholderiales bacterium; assembly: GCA_031379365.1. Taxonomy (GTDB): domain Bacteria; phylum Pseudomonadota; class Gammaproteobacteria; order Burkholderiales; family Burkholderiaceae_C; genus CADEEN01. The sequence goes on along the minus strand of JANNFB010000295.1, from coordinate 3,846 downwards.
CAGGTCTTCGAACGGTTCGTGCGCGGTGCCGATACCGACAGCCAGAGCGCAGGCTTGGGGCTGGCGATCGCCAAGCGCATCGTCGAGCACCTGGGTTGGGAAATCGAGCTCGAAGACCTCGACGGTCGCGGCAGCCGCTTCGTTCTGCGGTTTCCTGGCTGAGACAGAGCTCACCTTCACGCCGCCTTAACGCACCCACCGCTACTGTCCTGCATGGCAACTGCCTGGGAGGCGTGGCATGGCTTTTGGACGGTACACACTCACCGGTGGGGCGGCAACCGCCGTGCACTACGCGGTGCTGTTCATCCTCGTCGAGGCCGCCCACTTGGCGGCAGGATGGGCTGCTGCGATCGGCGCGACGGTGGGCGCTTTCGTGGCTTATCTCGGTAACCAGCGATTCACCTTCACCGGCTCGCGAGCGCAGCACCGCCGGGCACTCCCGCGCTTTCTAGCGGTCGCCGCGCTCGGCGCAGCCGTGAGCGGCTTCATGGTTTGGCTGGGCAGCGCAGCGCTCGGGGTGCACTACCTCCTCGCACAGGTGCTTGCGACTATTGTGGTGCTCGTGATGACTTACCGGCTCAACCGTGCGTGGAGCTTCGCGTGAACAGCTCCGCCTTGCGCCTTTCACCGGATGCATCGTGCACGCTGAGTGTCGTCGTGCCACTTTTCAACGAAGAGGCGGTGCTGCCGCTGCTGCACCGCCGCCTGCTCGCTGCGCTTGCAGCCGTCACGGGCGGCATCGAGATCATTTACGTCGACGACGGCAGCACCGACCGCACCGGCCAGATGCTCCAGCAGCTACGGGTGAGCTGCGCTTCGGTCAGCGTGGTGCGCTTCAGCCGCAACTTCGGCAAGGAGCAGGCTCTGACCGCCGGCCTGCAAATAGCGCGCGGTGATGCGGTGGTACTGATCGACGCCGACCTGCAGCACCCGCCGGAAATGATCCCGGCGATGGTGGCGGCCTGGCTTGAGGGTGCCGACGTGGTCAACATGCGCCGACGTGACCGCAATGAAGAGTCGTGGCTGCGGCGCAGTTCAGCGCGGATGTTCTACCGCCTGATCAACGGCTTGAGCGAGACACCGATTCCCCAAGACATCGGCGACTTCCGCCTCTTTAGCCGCCGTGCGGTAGACGCCTTGAACCAGCTGCCCGAGCGCAATCGCTTCATGAAGGGCCTCTTTGCCTGGATAGGCTTTCGGCAAACGACGCTCGATTTCGACTGTGAAGAACGCGCGGCCGGCCAGAGCAAGTGGCGCTGGCGGCAACTGCTGCACTTTGCCATCGAGGGCGTCACCGCCTTCTCGGTGCGGCCGCTGAAGCTTGCCTCGTATGCAGGGTTGACCAGTGCACTGATTGCGTTCGGCTACGCGCTGTATTTCCTGGTCAAGACGGTTGTCTTTGGCGACTCTGTGGCGGGCTTCCCGACGCTGATCGTCGTGGTGCTGATGCTGGGCGGGCTGCAATTGCTCGCCATCGGTGTTCTCGGCGAGTATCTGGGCCGCCTGTGCCTGGAGAGCAAGCGTCGGCCACTCTTTATCGTCGAGGACTACCTGCCGGCCAGGGAACAACAAGCCGTGATGGGAGCCAGACGATGACAGGATCCCCGCTCAGCGAGCGGGACAAACGCATTCGGCTGCTGATCCTTCTGCTGATTACCGCTCTGTTGCTGGTGCGCCTGACGGCAATGGCATGGGTGCCGTTGATGGACGCCACGGAGTCGCGCTACGCCGAAATTGGGCGCAAGATGGCTGAACTTAGCGACTGGGTGACGCCCTGGTTCGAGTACGGCGTGCCGTTCTGGGGCAAGCCACCGCTGTCGTTCTGGCTTACGGCAGCGAGCTTCAAAGTGTTCGGGGTCACGGAGTTCGCTGCACGGCTGCCACATCTGTTGTGTGCGCTGATGACCGCTGCGCTCGCCTGGCAACTCGGTCGGGGACGCTCGCAGCGCCAGGGCCTCCTCGCCCTGGCGCTGCTGGCAGGCTCGCTGGTCTTTTTCGTCGGCGGTGCCGGGGTGATGACGGATCCTGCCCTCGTGCTCGGCACCACGCTCGCCATGCAAGGGTTCTGGCTGGCGTTGCACCATCCCACAGCCACGGGACGACGGCTGCAGGGCTGGCTGCTCTTCGTGGGCCTGGCCATCGGGTTGCTTGCCAAGGGGCCAGTCGCCGCTGTATTCGTCGCAGCGCCGCTGCTGCTGTGGACTGTGCTTTACCGGCGGACAGATGCCGTCTGGCGCGGCATTCCCTGGCTCGGTGGAGCAGCGCTGACCGCGCTGTTGGTGGCACCCTGGTATCTGCTGGCAGAGCAGCGAACGCCGGGATTCCTGCGCTACTTCCTGCTCGGCGAGCATTGGCAGCGCTTCGTGACCCCCGGCTGGACCGGTGACTTGTACGGCAGCGCGCACCGCGCTGCGCCGGGCACCATTTGGCTTTATGCGCTGGGCGCGACCCTTCCCTGGTTGCTGCTGTTGCCATTGGCCTTGAAGCGTCGGGCGCCACAGCAGATGACTGGCGATGCAGACGACACTGCGTGGCAGCCCTACCTGCTGCTGTGGGCGCTGTGGCCGCTGATCTTTTTCACGGCCGCGCGCAACATCATCTGGCCCTACGTGCTGCCATCGCTGCCCGCGTTGGCATTGCTGGCCGCAACCTGGCTGGATCGGCGTGCAACACCGGCTCGCAGCGATGCCTGGATTGCCGCCGGCCTGGCCCTCACGCTGGTCGCCAGCGCCACACTGCTGACGGTGGGTTTCCGCTCAGGAGCATTCGACCGCGCCACGGCGCGCCCTGTGGTGCGTGTCTATGAGTCATTGCGTGCGTCGGGTGAACCGCTGGCGTTCATGGGGCAGCCGCCGTACTCGGCTGTGTTCTACACGCAGGGGCGGGTGGGATTGGTTGAGGATGCACCGACACTGCTGCGTTGGCTCGATCAGCGCCAAGGCTTCGTCGCCCTCAAATCGGCCGCAGCGACGGAGTCTCTGCTGCTCGCCGTTGCGCCTTCGGGCGCACAGGTGCTGCGTGTCGGACAGTTCGGAGCGTACGAATTGCTGCGGGTGACACCGGGCAAAGACACGCCGCCATGATGGGCACAGGCCATGCCACGCCATTCATCCGGATTGGGGTGTGCATCGACGATGTCGGGCTGCACCCCGGGGTGACCGAAGCGGCGATGAAGCTGTGTCAGGCGGGCCGGGTCTCTGCGCTGAGCTGCATGAGCGAGGCGCCGTCCTGGCGCGACGCGGCGGCTACATTGGTTCCAACGCTGCGCGGCAAGGTCGATTTTGGACTTCACCTGACCTTCACCGAACCCTGGTCGGGCAGCGGAATCAAGCGCCCCTTGGCCGCGCTGATCGCCGCGGCCTACGCGGGCGCGCTCGACCGCTCGGTCGTTTGTGCCGACGCTCGCCGACAGCTCGATGCCTTCGAAGATGCTGTCGGCGACGCGCCCGACTTCGTGGACGGGCACCAGCACGTGCATCAGCTGCCGGTGATCCGCAATGTGCTCATCGACGAGTTGAGCAAGCGCTACGCCCGCACGAAGCCTTGGATTCGTCACACCGGCGCGCCGCACCGCGAAAGGCGGTGGGCGCCGCCCAGCCGCGACGAACTGAAGGAACGCGTCATCGCGGCACTGGGCGCGGGCCCGCTGCAATCGCTAGCGCGCGATGGCGGCTTCAAGCAGAACGGCCATCTGCTCGGTGTCTACGGTTTCAACGGCTCGGCCGGCGACTATCTGGCCCGCTGGGGGCGGTGGTGTACGCGGGCGGTCAATGGTGACCTGTTGATGTGCCACCCTGCAGCCCACGACAGCGGTGCGGACGATCGGATCGCGTTCGCGCGCACGGT
>JANNFB010000236.1:0-6755 GCA_031379365.1 Burkholderiales bacterium | reverse complement strand
ATGCGCCTGCGCGATCTGGGCGGCCTGATCGTCGTTGACTTCATCGACATGGAAGAGTCGAAGAATCGCCGCGAAGTCGAGCAACGCCTGCGCGACGCACTGCGCAGCGACCGCGCCCGCGTGCAGTTCTCGTCGATCAGCAAGTTCGGCCTGCTCGAGTTGAGCCGGCAGCGGCTGCGCCCGGCGCTCAGCGAAGGCAACCACATCACCTGCCCGCGCTGCAACGGCACCGGCCACATCCGCGACACCGAATCGAGCGCGCTGCAGATCCTGCGCATCATCCAAGAGGAAGCGCTGAAGGACAACACCGCCGCGGTGCATGCCCAGGTGCCGGTGGAAGTGGTCTCGTTCCTATTGAACGAGAAGCGCACCGAGATCACCAAGATCGAACTCAAGCAGCGCGTGACCGTGCTGCTGGTGCCGAACAAGCACCTCGAGACGCCGAACTACAAGTTGGAGCGCCTGCGCCACGACGACCCGCGGCTGGAAAATCTGCAAGCCAGCTACACCATGATCGAGGAGCCGGAAGACGAAGTCGGCATCACCCGGCGTGAGAAGGCCAAGGCCAAGCAGGAGCCTGTCATCAAGGGCCTGTTGCCCGAGACGCCGGCGCCGATCGCGGTGCCCAAGCCGGCCCCGGTGGTGGCACCTGTTGCCGCCGCCGCACCCGCCCCGGTAGCCGTCGCGGCTGCCGCGCCGCTGCCCGCCGGCGGTGGCTTCTTCGGATGGGTCAAGAAGTTGTTTGGCGGCGGTGACGAGGCTGCGAGCAACAGCACGCCGGCAACTGGCGCTGCCAGCACAGCGGCGGCAACTGCCGCTGCCACGACAGCGGCCCAGGGCAAACGCGAGGGCCGCGGCGACCGTGGCGGTGAGCGGGGCGAGCGCGGCGAAGGCCGTGGCCGCCGCGACGGCCGCCGTGACGGGCCGCGAGAAGGCTCACGCGACGGCGCCCCGCGTGAAGGCGGCCGCGAAGGAGGCCGGGGCGGCCAGCGCGGCGGCCAGCGGGGTGAGGGTCGCGGCGAAGGTCGTGGCGAGGGTCGCCCGGACGCGCCGCGCGAGCGCGACAGCGGTCGTCGCGACGCGCGCCCGAGCAACACCGAAGCCCTGGCGGCCGAAGCCGCACCGGTCGCAGAGACCCGCGCACCCCGCGGCGAACGCAACGAAGGCCGGCGTGGTCCGCGCGCCGAGCGCGAACCGCGCCCGGCGCCGGTGACTGACGAGACGATGCCAGCGACGCAGGCATTCGTCGACACGCTGCCGGGCGCAGCGGCCGATGGCGCCGGCGACGCGGGCGGCGCCGATGCCACCCGCCGCCGCCGCCGTCGCGGTGGTCGTGGGCGCGGACGCGACGAAGGCAGCAGCGATGGCGTGAACGCTGCGTCAGACGAGTCACAGGTCGACGCGCCAGCGGCGGACTCAGCGCCGATCGCCGTCGAATCGGTAATGAGCGACGCGCCCCGCGCTGCTGAAGTGCCAATGGCGCCGGCAGCCCCGGCTGTGGATGAGGCCGCGATGGCCTCGCGCGCTGCGGTCAGTGCCGCTGTCAGCGTGCCGGCGATGGCCGTCATCGCTGCGACGGCGCCGGAGGCGGTCGCGTTCGCTGTGGCAGCGTCGATGCCCGCAGCGTCACGCCCTGCGCCAGCTCCCGTGGCAGTGGTCGCAGCGCCAGTGCCTGCCCCAGCGCCTGCGCCCTACCAGTTGCCGACCGACACGCTGACGGCGATCGCCGATGGTGCTGGCTTGCAGTGGGTGAACTCCGACAGCGCGAAGATCCGCGCGGTGCAGGAAGCGATGGCCAACGAACCCAAGCCGATCCAGGTGCCGCGCCAGCCTAAGCCGCGCGCCGTGGTAGACGACGGCCCGTTGATGCTGGTCGAGACGAGGAAGGACCTGTCGCAGGTCAAGCTGCCGTTCGACACGCCGCCGTCGGCGCCCTGAACGGCGCCACCTCCTGAGTCTGCCGATCGCGCAGGCTCAGGGCAGGCGCTCGAGCGCGCGCTGATACGCGCTCTGGTGCATCAACTCGTCCCACGGCAGGGGCGCGCTCTGCGGGAGCAGGTCCAAGCGCCGCTGTTCGCTGTCGGGCTGCGCTTGCCAGCGGCCCTCATCCTGCGCCGCCTGCAGGCCATCGAGCAAGGCATCGACGGCGGCACCGCCATCGAGCGACTGGTTGCACAAGAGCACCATGTCGCAGCCGGCGTTCAGCGCGGCCAGGGCGGCCTCGAGGTGGCCACCCGCGGCCTTGGCGCCCTCCATGCTCAGGTCGTCGGAGAAGATCGCGCCGGTGAAGCCAAGCTCACCGCGCAGGATGTCTTCGAGCCAATGGCGCGAGAAGCCGGCCGGCAGCGCATCCACCTTGGGGTACACCACGTGCGCCGGCATCACGCTGGCCAGCGTGGTCGACAGCCACTCGTAGGGCTGAGCGTCGTCGGCCAGGATCGCCTTGAGCGTGCGTGGGTCCACCGGCAGCTCGTGGTGGCTGTCGCCGCGCGCGAAACCATGCCCGGGGAAATGCTTGCCGCAGTTGGCCATGCCGGCGCGCAGCAGGCCGTGCATCAGGCTCTTGGCCAGCATCGTCGCGACGCGGGCATCTCGATGGAAGGCACGGTCGCCGATCACACCGCTGGGGCCGTGGTCGAGATCCAGCACGGGCGTGAACGAGAGATCGACGCCGCAGGAGCGCAACTCAGCGCCGAGCACATAGCCGGCCGCGCTGGCGGCGTCGGTGGCGGTCAGGGCATCGCGCATCCACATCTCGCCCAGGGCACGCATGGGCGGCAGATGGGTGAAACCGTCGCTGCGAAAACGCTGGACGCGGCCGCCTTCATGGTCGACACAGACCAGCACATCGGGCCGCAGCGACTTGATCTCGGCATTGAGCTCGGTCAGCTGCAGCCGGTTCTGCCAGTTGCGCGCGAACAGGATCAAGCCGCCGGTGAGCGGATGCGCCAGGCGGCGGCGGTCATCGTCATCCAGGGCCAGGCCAGCAATGTCGAGCACGACCGGCGCGTGGAGGGAGGGGGTGTTCATGGCGCGATTGTCCTGCGCTCCACGACCACGAAAGCCGTGGCCACATCGGATTCGTCGCTGACGCTGACATGTGCCGTCAGGCCACGCTCCTCAAACCAGAGCGCCAGCGCGCCATGCAGATGGATATGCGGCTGGCCGCTGCGGGCCTTGACGATCTCGCAATCGCGCCAGGTCATCGGCAGGCGCAGGCCCAGGCCGATCGCCTTGGAGAAAGCTTCCTTGGCGGAAAAGCGCGTCGCCAGGTAGGCCATTCCGCGCGACTCCAACTTGGCGCACCGCGCCCGGAAGACGTCGATCTCGTGCGGCCCCAGCACTTTCTCGGCGAAGCGCTCGCCACGCCGGTTGAAGGCCGCCGTGATGCGGCGGATGTCGCAAACATCGGTACCGACACCGTAGATCACCCACGCACCCTAGGCGTAAGCACGTTGGATGCAGGCCTGGTAGGCCCGCACGGTCTCGGTGTAGCCGAGCTCGAGGGCATCGGAGATCAAAGCGTGCCCGATCGACACTTCCTGCACCCCTGGCACGATGCGCAGGAAGTCGGTCAGGTTGGCCTGGTTGAGATCGTGGCCGGCGTTCACGCCCAGGCCGACGGCGAGCGCTGCCTCGGCCGTCGCCGCGTAGCGCGTCAGTTGCGCCGCTTGCGTCGGGCTGCCATGGGCCGACGCATAGGGCTCGGTGTAAAGCTCGACGCGGTCGGCACCGATCGCACGAACGGCCGCCATCAGCGCCGGCTCGGGGTCCATGAACAGGCTGACGCGCACGCCCAGCGTTCGGGCCTCGGCGACCAGGGGCGCCAGGCGATCGAGGTCGGCCAAGGTGAAGCCGTGGTCGCTGGTGCGCTGGCCCGGCGCATCGGGCACGAATGTGCATTGCTGCGGACGGTGCTCGCGCACGAAGCCCATCAGGTTGTCGAAGGGGTTGCCTTCGATGTTGAACTCCGCGTGGGGCCAGGCCCGAAGCAAGTGCGCCAATGCGCCGACATCGGCCGCGCGGATGTGGCGTTCGTCGGGGCGCGGATGCACGGTGATGCCATGCGCGCCGGCCTCGAGGCACAGCGTGGCCGCCCGCACCACGCTCGGGATGCCGAGGTGGCGCGTGTTGCGCAGCAGCGCGACCTTGTTGACATTGACCGACAAGGCGCAGCGCGCGTCGCGGGCCTGCGCTTCCGGAGCGACGAGAGGGTTCATGGGGCCAACAGGGGTTGCAATTCGAGCATCATCTGGCGAGTGCGCAGGGGAACAGGCCCCAGATGATAGGCAAGCACTTCGCGCAACGCGCGGCGCAAGGGTGCAGCGGGTGCGACACAAGCGTGACGGATCGCGGCCAGATCGTCGGTATCGAGTGCGGCCTGCAGTGCCTGAAGGTCACCGCCCGCAAGGGCGCTCGCACTGCCTCGCTTGGCCGCAGCGAGCCCGGTTTCTGGGCTAAGGCTGTAGCTGACGTCGCACTGGACCCGTGCCTGGGTGGCGGTGATGCGACCCAGGTCGGGCAGCAGGCCGATTTCGCGCAACAAGCGCAACTCAAAGGCCCTCAGGGCAGCGCCTTCGATGTCGCCACCCAGCACACCCAAGGTCGCGGCGTAGGCGTCCCACAGGGCGGGATGCGGGTCCTCCCGGGCCAGCAGCTTTATCAGCAATTCATTGAGGTAGAAGCCGCTGAAGAGGGCATCGCCACCCGCCAAGGGCGCGCCACCTGCCCACTCTGCCCCACGCAGGTTGTGCACTTCGGCACCGGGCGCGGCGCGGCCGAGGCTGGCGTGCAGGCGCTGAAACGGTCGCAGCACCGCGCGCAGCTGTGAGGTCGGCCGCTTGGCCCCTTTTGCAGCGACCACGACACGGCCGAGGTCCCGCGTGAAGAGGTCAACGATCAGGCTCGACTCGCTCCAGTCATAGCGGTGCAAAACATAGGCTGCCAGGGGCGACGCCCCCACGCGTCCGCTCACCGGCGGAGCCCCGGATGTTGGGCGGCGCCTTGTTCGCGCGCGCCCGCTGGAGCGGACATCATGGCGCCAGGGCTTGCAACGCTGCCAGCGGTGAACGGCACGCGTCTTGATCGTCGGCAGTCAAGCTCATGAACGCCGCCTGGGCGGCGGCCACATGGCTTGCGCGCGCCGGGCAATCGCCGCGCGCGTGCTGCACGCGGGCCAGGCCCTCATGGGCATAGAAGTGCTCGTACGGCGGCGCGTTGTTCTCCAAGCACCCGGCGAGACACTGGCTGCCGAAACGCAAGGCTGGGTCGAACATGTCGGCAGACAGGTGAGCCAGGGCCAGGCCGTAGTCAGCACGCTCGACTTCCAGCCAGGTGCCCGCCTGCGACCAATGAAGTCGGCTGGCAGCGGCCACATCGAGCATGGCCTGGGTATCGGCGGCGCTGCGCGCTGTACCGCGCTCATGCAGTTCCCAGAGCATGTTGTTGCAGGCGATCGCCAGCGGCCGGTGCGTCGCCGCACTCGCGTCGGGTGCCGACGCCAGGCGATGTCGCGCTGACCGCAGCAGTTCCATCGCACGCTCGCTGTTCTCGCGTCCGACGCAGATGGCCGCCGCCGCCCCTTCGCTGCGGATCAGCTCGTCCAGGGTGAAGTTCTTGCGCGCGGCAGAGGCGCGCTCGGCCAGGCTGAGTGCAGCCACGCCGACCCGCAACGCCGATTGGACGTCAACGTCGGCGAGCGGGTGCGTCCTCAGCGCATTCAGGCGCCAACGGCCGTCGTCGAAAGCGCCGAGGTGTTCGCCGCAGACGTGAACGACCAGCCTGGAGACCGCCGCCAAGTGATCGGGGGTCTGGGGCGCCGGGGTCTGCGTGCGCAAGCGAAGTGCGACGGCTTCGGGCTGCTCGGCATGGTCGGCCCAAGCCTGCTGCAGGAAAGTGTCGAATGCTGACGCCATCGCCGCCTCACTCGTAGCCGTAGCTGCGCAAATGCTCCTCGCTGTCGGCCCAGCCGGAGCGCACCTTGACCCAAAGCTCCAGGAACACCTTGGCCTGCCACAGGCGCTCGAGTTCCTGCCGCGCCTCGCTGCCGATGCGCTTGAGCTTTTCACCCCCGTCGCCGATGACCATGCCTTTGTGGGCATCGCGCTCGACCACGATGGTCGCAGCGATGCGCCGCAGCTGGCCTTCTTCCTCGAACTTGTCGATCACCACCGTGCAGCTGTAGGGCAGCTCGTCGCCGGTCAGACGGAAGAGTTTTTCGCGGATCAGCTCGCTGGCCAGGAAGCGCTCGCTGCGATCGGTCAGCGCGTCTTCTTCATAGAACCAGGCCTGCTCGGGCAGGTAGGGCGCGACGATGCCGAGCAGGCGTTCGACGTCGGCCTGCTTCTTGGCCGACATCGGGACGAACTGGGCGAAGTCTCTGCGCTCGCGCATCGACGCCATCCAGGGCATCAGATCGGTGCGGCGTTTGGCCTCGTCTTGCTTGTTGGCAATGAGGAGAACGGGCTTGTCCTCGGGCAGCAAGGCCAGCACCTTGGCATCGTCCAGACTGAAGCGGCCCGCCTCGACGACGAACAGCACCACGTCGACATCCGACAACACACTGCGAACGGTGCGGTTCAGGTTGCGGTTGAGCGCGTTGCCATGGCGGGTCTGGAAGCCCGGCGTGTCGACGAAAACGAACTGGGCTGCCTCGACGGTGCGAATGCCGGTGATCCGGTGCCGCGTCGTTTGCGCTTTGTCGGACGTGATGCTGACTTTCTGGCCCACCAGGGCATTGAGCAGGGTGCTCTTGC
>JANNFB010000185.1:0-8707 GCA_031379365.1 Burkholderiales bacterium | reverse complement strand
CGCATTGCCGCCGGTGGTGGTTTCGGGGTTGCCGAACATCACACCGATCTTCATGCGGATCTGGTTGATGAAGATGACCATGGTGTTGGTCTTCTTGATGTTGGCAGTGAGCTTGCGCAGGGCCTGGCTCATCAGGCGGGCCTGCAGGCCGGGCAGCGAATCGCCCATCTCGCCCTCGAGCTCGGCCTTGGGCGTGAGCGCGGCCACTGAGTCGACGACGATCAGGTCGATCGAGCCCGAGCGCACCAGCGCGTCGACGATTTCCAGCGCCTGCTCGCCGGTGTCGGGTTGGGAGATCAGCAACTCTTGAAGGTTGACGCCGAGCTTTTGCGCGTACTGGATGTCCAGGGCATGCTCGGCATCGATGAAGGCGCAAGTGCCGGCCACTTTTTGCATCTCGGCGATGACCTGCAGGGTCAGCGTGGTCTTGCCGCTCGACTCGGGGCCATAGATCTCGACCACCCGGCCGCGCGGCAGGCCGCCGACGCCCAGGGCGATGTCGAGGCCGAGCGAGCCGGTGGAGACCACCTGGATATCCTCGATGACCTCGCCCTCGCCGAGGCGCATGATCGAGCCCTTGCCGAACTGCTTCTCGATTTGCTGCAACGCTGCCTGCAGGGCCTTGGCTTTTTCGGTGTTGAGGGCTTTGACAGGGGCGTCCATGCGGGTCTCCGGTGGGTGGGCTAGGCGGTGGGGTTTGGGCGCTATTATGCGCGACAACTGGATATTCGTACAGTTGTTGTTCACCGTCAAGTCGCGCAGGAATCGTCTCCCTAGAATCAAGAACCCAGACGCCGCCAAGGCGCAGCGAAGGAGAAAAGTCCGATGCGTGTGCTGATCGCCGAAGACGACCAGGTCCTGGCCGACGGCCTGCTGCGTGCCTTGCGCGCCGCGGGTTTTGCCGCTGATCATGTGGCCAGCGGCAGCGAGGCCGACGCCGCCCTGGCCTCGCATGAGTTCGATGTCGTGATCCTTGATCTGGGCTTGCCCAAGCTGCATGGCCTGGAGGTGCTGCGCAAGTTGCGCGCGAGGGGCTCGGCGGTTCCGGTCCTCATCCTGACGGCGGCCGACAGTGTCGAGCAGCGCGTGAAGGGCCTGGACCTGGGCGCGGACGACTACATGGCCAAGCCCTTTTCACTGCAGGAGCTCGAGGCCCGCGTGCGCGCCCTCACGCGCCGCGGCCTGGGCACTGCCAGCACGGTGCTGAAGCACGGGCCGCTGAGCTTCGACGCCACGGGGCGCGTCTGCTATATCAACGAGCAGATGATCGATTTGTCGGCCCGCGAGCTCTCCTTGCTGGAGGTGCTGCTGCAGCGAGCCGGGCGCCTGGTCAGCAAGGACCAGCTTGTCGAGCGCCTGTGCGAGTGGGGTGAGGAAGTGAGCAACAACGCCATCGAGGTGTACGTGCATCGTCTGCGCAAGAAGATAGAGCAAGGCCCAATCCGCATTGCCACGGTGCGCGGCCTGGGCTATTGCCTGGAGAAGATCCCTGCATAACGAGGGCCCACCCCCGAAGCGGCTTTGCCGCTCCCCCTCGAGGGGGCCGAGGCCCGCGGCTCCACGCCGACCTGCGTCGGCGTGGACGGGCCGAGGAATGGCTGCGTCTCGCAGCCATGCGGCCTGCAAGGCACGCCAGTGGCCCGGCGAAGCCGGATCCACGGCGTTTGCTTGGATAAACCCCGACCGTCTTCGCTTCGTAAAACGCGAGGCGCTGTAGCGCAGTCGCATGGCGGAACCCATCGCGGAGGCAGAACCCCGCAGTCAGCGCTCGCTGTTCGGCGACATCCTGGACTGGATGCTCGTACCGCTGTTGCTGCTGTGGCCGCTGTCGGTCTTGATCATCTGGCTGGTGGCGCAGGGCATCGCCAATCGGCCTTTCGACCTCGAACTCGGCGAGCTGGCACGCACCCTGTCGCGGCGCGTCTCCGTGGTCGCCGTGCCGGCGGCCGATAAGGTGCCGCGCCCACGCAACGAAGTGCGTGTCAGCTTGAGCGAGGCGTCGGCGGCGATTTTGCGCAGTGATCCGTCGGACACGGTGTTCTTCCAGGTCTTGGGGGCTCACGGCGAGTGGGTGGCGGGCGACCGCAACCTGCCGGTGCCCGAGGAGACACCCGCACCCAACGGCGAGTTGCGCTTTCGCGACGACGAGGTCGAGGGCCAGCCCGTGCGGGTGGCCTACCTCTGGCTGCCCACGTCTGGCGTCGCCGGGAACGCCCAGTCGCCGTTGATCCAGGTTGCCGAGACGCTCGAGAAACGCGCGCAGCTGACGACCGAGATTGCCCGCGGCGTGATGCTCAGCCAGTTCGCCATCCTGCCGCTGGCCGTGCTGCTGGTCTGGTTTGCCCTGTTGCGCGGCTTTCGGCCCCTGAACGAGTTGCAGCGGCGCATCCGGCAGCGCGCCAGCGACGACTTGTCGCCGCTCGACGAGCGCCTGGCGCCCGAGGAAGTCAGCCCGCTGGTGGAGGCCATCAATGACCTGCTGACCCGCCTGGACCGTTCGATCGCGGCGCAGAAACACTTCCTGGCGGACGCCGCCCATCAATTGAAGACGCCGCTGGCCGGTCTGCGCACGCAGGCCGAACTAGCGCAACGCGAGGTCGATGCGGGCGGCGATGCGAAGTCGATTAAGCGCTCGCTGCAACAGATTGCGCGCTCGTCGCAGCGGGCCGCGCACATGGTCAATCAACTGCTGTCGATGGCTCGCGCTGAAGACAATGAGCAGGCGCGGCGCGCCACGAGCTTCAATCTGGCGGCCCTGGCCGTCGAGACCGTGCACGATTTCGTGCCGCGCGCCATGGAGGCGGGCATCGATCTCGGTTTCGAAGGTCCGGAGCGCGCCGAGGCCGGCACGTTGCGCCTGACAGGCCAGCCGGTGCTGGTGCGCGAGTTGATCCGCAACCTGGTCGACAACGCCTTGCACTACACGCCCCGGGGCGGCACGGTCACCGTTCGCTTGATGGCCGATCTGCCCGGCCGGGCCGTGGTGCTGCAGGTCGAAGACAACGGCCCCGGTATTGCCGAGGCCGAGCGCGAGTTGGTGTTCCAGCCCTTCTACCGCGCGCTCGGCACCGAGGTCGATGGCTCAGGCCTGGGCTTGGCCATCGTGCGCGAGATCGCGGAACGGCACGCGGCCAGCGTCTCCATCGAGGCAACGCACCAGCGCAGCCAGATGCCGGGCGCGCGCATCAGCGTGCGCTTCGCAATGCAGGCGCCGGCGCCGGAAAACCCGGGCTGAGGCTCAGCTCTGCATCAGGCGCCGGCTCTTGGCGATGGACATCAGAATGCCGAGCGCCACACCCAGCGTGACCATGGCCGTGCCGCCGTAGCTGACGAAGGGCAGCGGAATGCCCACGACCGGCAGGATGCCGCTGACCATGCCCATGTTGACGAAGGCGTAGGTGAAGAAGGACAGCGTGATGGCACCCGCCAGCAGGCGCGAGAACAGCGTTGGCGCTTCTGCGGCGATCATCAGGCCGCGGAAGATCAGGAAGGTGAAGGCCAGCAGCAGGCTCAGGGTGCCGGCCAGGCCGAACTCCTCGGCGAAGGCCGCGAAGATGAAGTCGGTGGTGCGCTCGGGGATGAACTCCAGGTGGGTCTGCGTGCCCTGCATGAAGCCCTTGCCGGTGAAGCCGCCAGAGCCGATGGCGATCATGCCCTGGATGATGTGGAAACCCTTGCCGAGCGGGTCCTTGCCGGGGTCGAGCAGGGTGCAGACGCGGTGCTGCTGGTATTGCTTGAGGAAGGGCCAGTCGACGCCGGGTTGGCAGATCGTCGGCTCCGACACGACCAAGGCCACGATACCGATCACGCCCAGGGCCAGCACCGGCACGATCAAGCGCCAGGACAAGCCGGCAAAGAAGCTGACGTAAACACCAGCCGAAAAGATCAGGATGGCGGTGCCCAGATCGGGTTGCTTGACCACCAGGCCGACCGGCACCAGCAGGATCAGCGCGGCCACCACCCAGGCCGCGGCGGACAAGCGGCCCTCGCACTTCTGGAACCACCACGCCATCATCAGCGGCATGGCCAGCTTCATCAACTCGCTGGGCTGGATCACCATGCCGACGTTGAGCCAGCGCGTCGCGCCCTTCTTGCTGATGCCGAACAGCGCAGTAGCCACCAGCAGCGCCACACCGGCCATGTAGAGCGGCACGGCCAGTGTCATCAAGCGGTGCGGCGGCACTTGCGAGACCAGGAACAGCAGCGCCAGCGCAATCAACATGTTGCGGCCGTGGTCGACGAAGCGCGTGCCATGGTCGAAACCGGCCGAGTACATCGTCAACAGGCCGAAGGCCGCGAGCAGGCCGATGGCCAGGGACAGCGCGCCGTCGAAGCCGAACAGCACCGGACGCCAGCGCTGCCACAGAGTGGGCTGTTCGAAGACCGCGCTCATCGGCTCACGGCCACCACGGCCTGGCTTCGCGGCGCCGCCGCAACCGAAGGCGCACTCAGCGCCATGCCGGGCAGCAGGACATCGGCGGCGCGCCGCTGCACGCCCATGGGCGCGCCCGACTTGCCGAGTTGCGTCGCCGCCATGTCTTCAACGCTCGGCCACAGGCCCTGCAACCAGTAGTCGAAGACACGCCGCGTGATCGGCGCGGCGGCCTCGGAGCCGAAGCCGGCGTTCTCGACCACCACGGCCAGCGCGATGGTCGGGGCCTCGACAGGCGCGAAGGCAATGTAGAGCGAGTGGTCGCGTTGGTATTCGTCGAGCCGCGAAGCGTTGTACTTTTCGTTGGCCTTGATGCCCACGGCCTGGGCGGTGCCGGTCTTGCCGCCGCTCTTGTAAGGGGCGCCCGCGAACGAGCGCACCGAGGTGCCCTCCTGCGTCACGCCGTAGAGCGCGCGGTTGATCAAGGCCACGTGCTCAGGGTTGAATGGCAGCGCGGCAAGGGCCTTGCCCGCCACTTGGGTCTTGTCGCGTGTGACCACGTCTTCGATCTCGCGCGCGAGGCGTGGCGCAAAGCGCTGGCCGCCGGAGACCAGGGTGGCGGTGGCGGCGGCCATCTGCAGCATGGTG
This sequence comes from Burkholderiales bacterium, assembly GCA_031379365.1. GTDB lineage: Bacteria > Pseudomonadota > Gammaproteobacteria > Burkholderiales > Burkholderiaceae_C > CADEEN01. The sequence continues at coordinate 3,687 of JANNFB010000185.1, read as the reverse complement.
AAGTTGTTGTAGCCCTGGCCGATGCCCAGCGAAATCGTTTCGCCGGCGTACCACTTCTGCTGCTCCGGTTTCTTGTAGGCCTTGCGTTTCCAATCCGTGGACGGCAGCAGGCCCGTGACCTCGCCTTCGACATCGATGCCAGTCTTGCTGCCGAGCAGGAAGGGCGACAACTGCTCGTGCATCAGGTCCACGCCCATCTCGTTGGCGAGTGAGTAGTAGTAGACGTTGCTCGACTTGACGATCGACCTGACCATGTCCACGGGGCCCAGGCCGTGATCGCCGTGGCTGCGGAAGGTGTGGTTGCCGAACTGAAAGGTGGCGTTGTCGTTGATGATGGTCGTGGCGCTGCGCTTGCCGCTGTTGAGTGCGGCCATGGCCATGAAGGGCTTGAAGGTCGAGCCGGGCGGGTAGGTGCCGCGCAGGGCGCGGTTGAGCAGCGGCTTGTCCAGGCTTTCGTTGAGCTCGCGCCAGTTGTCGACATCGATGCCATCGACGAACAGGTTGGGATCGAAGGTCGGCTTGGACACAAAGGCCAGCACTTCGCCCGAGCGCGGGTCCAGCGCCACCAACGCCCCGCGCCGCTCGCCGAACATCTGCTCGACCAGGGCCTGCAGCTTGATGTCGATCGACAGCGAGACCGTGTTGCCCGGCGTGGCCGGCTGGTTCTTCAAACGCCGCACGGCACGCCCGTTGGCGCTGGTCTCGACTTCCTCGAAACCAGTGGTGCCGTGCAGCGAGCTCTCGTAACTCTGCTCGATGCCCAGCTTGCCGATATACTCTGTGCCGCGGTAGTTGCCCAGGACGTCTTCGTCCCAGTCCTCCATCAGCTTCTTCTCGGCCTGGTTGATGCGGCCGATGTAGCCCAGCAGGTGGCTGCCGACCTCGCCCAGCGGGTACTGCCGGAACAGGCGCGCACGCACATCGACGCCGGCGAAGCGGAAGCGCTGGGCGACGAAGCGGGCCACCTCTTCATCGCTCAGCTTGGTGCGGATCGGCAACGAATCGAAGCTCTTGCCGTCCTCCATCAGGCGCTTGAAGCGGCGCCGGTCCCGCGGCGTGATCTCGACCAGTTCGGCCAGCGCGTCGATCGTCGCGTCGAGGCCGCCGGCCAACCGCGACGGCGTGATCTCCAGGGTGTAGGCCGAGTAGTTGGTGGCCAGCACGACACCGTTGCGGTCGACGATCAGGCCGCGGTTCGGCACGACGGGCAAGATGGCGATGCGATTGGCCTCGGCCTGCGTGGACAAGTCGTCATGCTTGACCACCTGCAGGAAGACCAGGCGTGCCGCCAGCAGGCCAAAGCACACCAGCACGAACAGGGCGGCAGCCAGCAAGCGGCCCCGGAAGTGACCCAGCTCGCGTTCGACGTTTTTCAGCTCGGTCATGAATATGGCGTCCCCCGAGGCGCCAAGCGACCGCCGCGGATCTGGCTTTGCCAGGCCGCCGGCGTGCCTTGCAGGCCGCATGGCTGCGAGACGCAGTCATTCCTCGGCCCGTCCACGCCGACGCAGGTCGGCGTGGAGCCGCGGGCCTCGGCCCCCTTGAGGGGGAGCGGCGCAGCCGCTTCGGGGGTGGGTGTCATCACAGAGGACGATTCTGGTCCGGATCGGGCGCGCGGCGTTGTGGCGCGAGGAGCAACAAGGTGACCAAGGGCCATAAAACCGCTTCGATCAGCGGCGCGATGAACAGGCTCCAGCCTGGGAACAAGTCGCCCGCGGCCAGGCGCACCAACAAGGAGATGAGGTGCATCGCTGCGAACATGGGCAAGACCTGCAAAGCCTGCTGCGGCAGGGTGAACCAGGTCAGGCGACGTGACAGCCCGTGGGCGAAGTAGGCCAGCAGCGTGTAGGCCAGCGCATGCTGGCCGAGCAGGGCGCCCTGGTGCACGTCCATCAACAAGCCGAAGCAGAACGACAGGCCGATGCCGACCCGGCGCGGCTGGTGCACCGCCCAGAAGGTCAGCGTGACGGCCAGCATGTCGGGCATGGCCGGCGCGCGTCCCAGCGGCAGCAGGTTGAACGCCAGTGCGGCCAGCAGCGTCACCGCGATGAACAGCGGGTTGGCCGGCAACAGCAGTTGGTCCGAGCCCCGCGGCATGATCATGACGCGACTCCTGTGTTCAGCATGATCATGACGCAACTCGCTTGTTCAGCATGATCATGGCGCGGTGCTCGGGGCGGCAGGCGCCTTGCGGCCCTTGCCGCTCGCTTTGGCGCCCGTTTCGGGCTCCGCCGCCGGTCGCGCAGGCAACTGCACACCCATAGGCTCGAGCACCAGCACATGGCGCACGCCGTCGGCGGCCGCGGTCGGCGCCAGGACGACCCGCGCGAAGCCGCCTTCGGCCTGGCGCTCGACGCTCACCACGCGGGCCACGGCGAGTCCCGCTGGGTAGACGCCGTCGACGCCCGAGGTGTTCAGGACATCGCCCACCGCCACATCGGCGTTCGCGGCCACAAAGCGCAACTCCATGGCGCTGCCTTTGGCCATGCCGCCGTAGGCTGCGCCACGCTGCTGCGTGCGACTGTTGAGCACCGGGATCGCGGCGTCCTTGTCGGTCAGCAGCGTGACTTCGGCGGACAAGGGGTACAGCCGCGTCACCTGGCCGAGCACGCCGGCCTCGTTGACGACGGGCGCACCGACGACGAGGCCTTGGGCAGCACCCCGATTGATGAACAGCTTGCGTGAGTAGGGGTCCGCCGCCTCGTACTGCACCTCGGCGGCCTGGCTGCGCACCGGCAGCGCCGGGCCCAGTTCGAGCAGGGCACGCAGGCGACCGTTCTCGGCGGCCAACCGCTCGGCCAGTGCAACCCGCTCGGCTTGCAAGGCCAGTTGCTTGCGCGCGGCATCCTCGCCCTGCAGGGCCTGCGCCAAGCCGCGCAGGTAGTCGCTGCCGCCCGTGATGATTTCAACCGGCACCATCAGGGCGCGCTGCGGATAGGCCAGCAGCGTGGCCAGGCCGATGCGCAGCGGCGCCACCACGGCCAGCCGGGTGTCGGCGGCCATCAGAAAGACAGCCAGCGCAGAGCAGAAGACCAGCTTGGTCAGCGCCGAGTAGCCCTGGCGGAAGAAGGGCGGCGGCGTGCGGTCGATGGTGCCGAGCATGGGCGTGACGGTCTAAAAGGGCAAAGGCCGGCGACGTCTGCAACGCGCCGGCCCATCCACCATGGCGTGCACTTACTCGCTGGTAAAGATCGAGCCCAGCCGCTCCATGCGCTCCAGGGCCATGCCACAGCCGCGAACCACGCAGGTCAGCGGGTCTTCGGCCACCAGGACCGGCAGGCCGGTCTCCTCGGCCAGCAGGCGGTCGAGGTCACGCAACAGGGCGCCGCCGCCGGTCAGCATCATGCCGCGCTCGGCGATGTCGGCGCCGAGTTCGGGCGGCGTTTGCTCGAGCGCGTTCTTCACGCTGGAGACGATCTGGTTCAGCGGGTCGGTCAGGGCTTCGAGTATCTCGTTGCTGCTGATCGTGAAGCTGCGCGGCACGCCTTCGCTGAGGTTGCGGCCCTTGACTTCCATCTCCTTGACCTCGGAGCCGGGGAAGGCGCTGCCGATCTTCTTCTTGATGGCTTCGGCCGTCGGCTCGCCGATCAGCATGCCGTAGTTGCGGCGGATGTAGTTGATGATGGCTTCGTCGAACTTGTCGCCGCCGACGCGCACCGAGCCTTTGTAGACCATGCCGCCGAGCGA
>JANNFB010000175.1:0-2977 GCA_031379365.1 Burkholderiales bacterium | reverse complement strand
CCGCTGAGCTTGGGTTGTGGTCGGGTGTGCACGATCCGGTTGCCCGGATAGAAGAGCCGGTCGCCCCACTGGAGCAGGACGCCGTCGATGTTCTGAGCTTGCGTCATGGCCGTGCTCCTGCCCGGGCGCCGCCGCCGCGGTTCTGTTGCATGCCGCTGCGCCGGCGGGGCTGCAAGTCAGCCAGCCCACGTGTGACGTGATCGAGGTGGTCCCGCACGTCATGGCTCAGCGCAGCCAGCATCGGCCGGTACTCCTCGGCAGGCCGGAAGGCGCCCTGGCGCAACAGCGACACCAGGTGGCTCAGGTTCCGACTGAACGTGGACAGCTCGGCACACGCCGCGATCAGTGCCCCGACAATCTCGGCACGGTCGCTGGCCGGCATGGGCGCGGGTTGCTCCGCCAGCATGTCAGCGACGAAGTCGCCCGGAGGCCGACCTGCCAGGCGGGCCGCGGCCAGTACTGCATCAGCTTCGGCGCGGGACATGCGCAGCGTGAGCCGTACGCGACTTGCACCGCGGGCTTCGGGCCGAGGCGGCATGGCCTGGCGGGCAAGTTCTGCAGAGCCCTCCAGAGCCTCTGCAAGCGCCGCCCGAACCCACCCTGAGGGCGACGTACCGGCCAGCCGTGCGCGCTCAACGAGCGCGGCTTTCAGACCATGCAGATCGACGCTGAGTCGATCACGTGACGAGGGTGCCATACCCGAGCCTCCTGACATGCCGTGCGTGTCAGACAACGGCGCCACCGCGCCCATCTCTGCACTCACCTACGCATTCAGTATTGGCTCGGATCGAGGACGTCAGGACGCTGATTCGCGCTACAAAAATCCCAGCAGCCCTGGCTTACACGCGCATGTCACTCCGATTGACAAGTCGTCCGACTTGGACAGCCCCTCGTTGAACCCGCATGTTCTGGCGTCGCCGTTGTCACTCCGATGGACAAGCACGGCGCCCATCTCGCGCGACAGTGCCCGGCCAACAACGTGGCAGATATCCTGGACCGAGCGCGGTGCGCGGCGCGGGTCGGCGCCTGCCCGCGCGACTATCGTGAGCGTGAACAATCGCCGAGGCGCGGCTCTCGAGCCGGTTGTCACTCCGATTGACAACGCCGCCGTCAACTGCCCACGAACCCGAGCAGCTTCAGTGCGGACGCAGCGGCCACTCGGCGTGGACCCCCTACCAACGGGCGCACGTACAAGTGACCAGGCTTTGGCGGCGCCACAGACACGACGAACTGGTAGTCTTGCCCATCGAAGTCGACGTGGATGCGTAAATGGGTTCGCGGCGACTGTTTTGCGGGCGGCGGCAGCGCGGCGATGTCGCTGTGTAGTGGCGGCGAAGGTTGATCGGGCGATGCACCCGCTCGTGCCTCCTGCGCCGACGCCACCTCTGCAGCGATCAGATCTGCATCGGACTGCGCCGCCGTGTTTTCGAGCTCGCTGCGCAGCAGGCCGATGCGATCGCGCGTGATGGCAGCCTGGCCTGCAACCCAGGTCTCGATGATCTGCGGATGCTCGCCGTGCAGGCGACGAATCTCATAGAGCTCGTTCATGCCCGTGCAGCGGCCGTCGCGGTAGGCATCCAGAAGCCATCCTGGCGCCTCGATCAATGCGGTCGTCAGCGTCACCCATTGCCGGCTCTTGCCCAGGCGGCGGGCGATCTCGGCCTGGTTGTCGCCGAGCGCGAGGCGCTTTTGCACGAACAGGGACAGCTCGAGCGGTTTCAGGGGCTCGCGCTGCTCGTTCTCGATCACCTGGTCGTAGCTGTCGGCGGTGGTGTCGATGAAGGCCGGAATCTCCATCAGCCCCGCAAGCTTCGATGCGCGCAGACGCCGCGCACCGAAGTTGAGCAGCCAGCGCCCCGCCCGCTGCAGGTTCGGGCGCACCGAGATCGGCTGGCGCACGCCGCGCTCTCGGATCGTGTCAGCCAGAACCTGCAAGGCGTTGGAGTCGAACTCGTGGCGCGGCTGGTCGCTGTCTTCGTCGATGGCCGCGATCGGCAACATCATCGGCCGTCCACTGATCTCCGCGATCGGCGCATCGAGCGCCGCCAAGTCGTCAAGTTGCAGCGGCATGATCGACCTCCCGGCTCGACGCGGTGAGTGCCGGGGCGGCGGTGTTGGGCCCACTGACGATATCGGCGATCCGCGCCAGACCCGGCTCGATCTCGCGCCAGGCATCGCGCGCGGCCGTCTTCTTCATCTCCCACAGCACCGCACCCTCGGCCTGGGCCTCGGCGATGCACGAGCGGCGCGGCATCGACGCGAAGTCGCCGGGGCCGTCGCCGATGCGGATCATCAACGGGTGGTACCGCTGCACCACCTGCAGGAAGTTGGACTTCTGGAACGGCGTGGACTCGACCATCATCGGCAGCAGACCGATCAGGCTCAACTTCGAGTTCAGCACCGCCTTGATCTTGCGCAGCCCGACACGGTCATGGTTGAGCAGGCCGCTCACACCGTCCATCGCCTCCTGGTTGAGCTGAATCGGCGAGAGCACGAAGTCGCAGGAGGCCAGCGCGGCGATGACGCGGATGTCGGGGTTGGGGTTGGTGTCGATCACGCAGACATCGAACGCGGCGTCGACCTTGGCCAGGAAGGCACGCAACTGGCGCGCGAAGGGGGTGTGCCGCTCGGGCTGGCGCTCGAGGCCGAGCAGCGCACGGTCGCCGGGCACGAGAACGAAGGGCTGGTCCGGCAGAGGTGGCGCGTTGCCCGTCATCAACGCGTCGGCGCTGAAGCCGGGGATCGCTGCACGGCCCGACAGGCGCAGGGGCTTGCTCAGGTTGCCCTGGTGGTCGAAGTCGATGGCCAGCACGCGCCGGCCACGTTGCGCAAGGTAGTGCGCGAGCAGGGTCGCGACGGCACTCTTGCCGACGCCGCCCTTCTGGTTGCACAGGACAAGTGTCTTCATGAAATCAGCCTCCCGCGCGACCAAGATGTCGAGCACGCGGTGGCGACCCACCCGGGCCGCCGCGCCTCG
>JANNFB010000171.1:0-2748 GCA_031379365.1 Burkholderiales bacterium | reverse complement strand
AAGTGGCCGAAGCGCAGAAAGCTCGGCGCCACGCGCGTGACCACCGCCGCGGTCTCCATCGTCTCGCGCCGCACCGCCTGCGGCGAGCCGATGACAGCCAGCGCGCGCGTCGTTGGAACGCCCAGGCCGTGCATCGCCTCGGAGCCCAGGAACTCGCGGATCGACGAGCGCAGCACGGCGCGGCCGTCGCCCATGCGCGAGTAGGGCGTCAGGCCGCTGCCCTTGAGTTGTACTTCCATTGGTCCGGCAGGGGTGTCGATCTCGCCCAGCATCAGGGCCCGGCCATCGCCCAACTGGCCGGCCCAGACGCCGAACTGGTGACCGGAGTAGACCGAGGCATGCGGCTGGGTGCCAGCAGACACTCGGTTGCCGGACAACACGGTCAGAGCGTCGTCGCTGGCCAGCCAGTCGCCGAGGCCAAGCACCTGCGCCAGGTCTTCGCTGCGCGCGACCCAATGCGGGTGGTTGACGGGCTGCGCGGCCAGGTCGGTGCCAAAACGCGGACCGAGCGATTGCAGGAAGGACTGCGATCGCCAGGCCGGCGTGGCGGTGGGGGTCAGCAAGTCGGGCGCGTTCACGGAGCTGTATTGTCGACGCAGTCAGCCCAGCCAGCAGGCGCTGGGGGAATCACGCTTTGACAGGCCCCGGTCTGGCGCCAATACTCGCCGCCCACACTTCCTGGAGTCCCGATGCTTGGCCTGATGCAAGACCAGCCGTTGTCGATCTCGAGCCTGATCGAGTTTGCCGGCCGTCACCACCACGATGCCGAGATCGTCTCGCGCCGCGTCGAGGGCGACATCCACCGCTACACGTACCGCGAGGCCGCGGCGCGTTCGTGCCAGGTGGCCGGTGCGCTCGACCGGCTGGGCCTGGCCTTCAGCGACCGTGTCGCCACGCTGGCCTGGAACGGCCACCGTCACTTCGAGCTCTACTTCGGCATCTCGGGCAGTGGCCGCGTGGTGCACACCCTGAACCCGCGCCTGGCGCCCGACCAGGTGGTGTGGATCGCCAACCATGCCGAAGACCGCGTCATTGCGTTCGACATGAGTTTCCTGCCCTTGATCAAGGCGGTGTGGCGCGAGTGCAGCACGGTCAAGCACTGGATCGCCCTGTGCGATGTCGACGCGCTGCCGTCCGACAGCGGCATCGACGGCTTGCTGAGCTATGAGGCCTGGATCGGCCGGGAGAGCCCCGACTACGCCTGGCCGGTCTTCGACGAGAAGAGCGCGGCCATCCTCTGCTACACCAGCGGCACCACTGGCAACCCCAAGGGCGTGCTGTACAGCCACCGCTCGATCCTGCTGCATGCCTGGGCCTGCGCGCTGCCCGACGCGCTCAGCCTATCGGCGCGAGACACCATCCTGCCCGTGGTGCCCATGTTCCATGTCAACGCCTGGGGCATTCCCTTTGCCGCGGCGATGACGGGGGCCAAGCTGGTGTTCCCGGGCCCGGCCCTCGACGGCAAGTCGGTGTATGAGCTGCTCGAGTCCGAGCGCGTGACGATGGCCGCCGGCGTGCCCACGGTGTGGCTGATGCTGCTCAACCACGTCAAGCAGAACCAGCTCAAGTTCAGCCACATGCGGCGCACCGTGATCGGCGGCTCGGCCTGCCCGCCGGCGATGATCAAGAGCTTTCGCGACGACTACGACGTGACCGTGCTGCACGCCTGGGGCATGACGGAAATGTCGCCCATCGGCACGGTGTGCACGCTGAAGAAGGCGCAGACCGCGCTCGACCCGGACGCCCAACTGGCCATCCTGGCCAAGCAGGGCCGCGCGGTGTACGGCGTCGAGATGCGCATCGTCGACCCGCAAGGCAAAGAGCTGCCCTGGGACGGCCATACCAGCGGCGACCTGCAGGTCAAGGGCCCCTGGATCATTGCGAGCTACTTCAAGGGCGAGGGCGGCGACCCCCTTGTCGATGGCTGGTTCCCCACCGGCGACGTCGGCGCGATCGACCCTGACGGCTTCCTGCAGATCACCGACCGCAGCAAGGACGTGATCAAGTCGGGGGGCGAGTGGATCAGCTCGATCGACATCGAGAACGTGGCGGTCGCCCACCCGGCAGTGGCCATGGCCGCTTGCATCGCGCTGCCGCACCCGAAGTGGGACGAGCGGCCGCTGTTGGTGGCGGTGAAGAAGCCCGGCGCTGAGGTGACACGCGAGCAACTGTTGCAGTTCTTCGAGGGCAAGGTCGCCAAGTGGCAAGTGCCCGACGATGTGGTGTTTGTTGACGCCATTCCGCTGGGCGCCACCGGCAAGATGCAGAAGAACAAGCTGCGCGAGCAGTTCAGGGCGCATCGGCTGCCAGGGGTCTGATGTCGCGTTGGCGACAGGGTCTTGCTTCGGGGTAGTCCCTGGGGTCGCAGCAAGGTCACTTCCGGTAAGGTCTGGTCTCTTTTTTGCCAGTTCGAGGAGACAAGACACCATGCGCACGCCTTCCCAACACTTGCCGCTTCGCTTGACGGTTCTCGCGGCTGCCGCACTCGTCTGCGGGCCGGCGCTCGCGCAGTCGGGCCAGACCGTCAAGATCGGCTTCATCGACCCGCTGTCAGGGCCCTTCGCCAACGTCGGCCAGAACCAGCTCAAGAGCTTCCAGTTCATGGCCGCCGAGCTGAGCAAGAAGAACGCGGCCGGCGTGAAGTTCGAGATGCTGCCCTTCGACAACAAGGGCTCGCCACAGGAGAGCCTGAACAGCCTGAAGGCGGCCATCGACCAGGGCGTGCGCTATGTCGTGCAGGGCAATGGC
>JANNFB010000065.1:0-16747 GCA_031379365.1 Burkholderiales bacterium | reverse complement strand
CGTGGTGGTGGGCGACGCGGCCAACGAGTTCTACCGCTGCCGCACGCGCGGCGTGCTGGCGCAGTTCCGCCACCAGCATTACCTGCTGTTCCTGATCGCCCATTTCCAGAAGGCCACGCTGCTGATGGTGAGCGACCAGCTCGCCGAGGCCCTGATGGCGATGGACCTGCGCCGGCCCGACAGCATCCGCCGCTTCAAGCGCCGCATCCGCATCGCGTTCGTGGCCTTCCTCAGCTTCACGCACCGCTACTGGTTCCAGGAGGTCAGCGAGCAGGCGCATGTGAAGGCGCTGTGGCGGATGTGCCGCGAGCACTTGCAGATCGACCCGCTCTACGCCGAGGTCAAGGAGCGCATCGGCGACATGAACGGCTACCTCGACGCTGACGCCCTGCGCCGCCAGGCCAACACCGTCGTGCGCCTGACGGTAGTCACCATCTTCGGCCTCATCGGCACCGTCACCACCGGCTTTCTCGGCATGAACCTGTTCGCCGAAAGCGACGCCTCCTGGCTGACCAAGACCGCCGTTTTCCTGGTCGTCTTCATTCCGACGATCGCGCTGACGCTCTACACCATGGTCAAGTCCAAGCGCTTGTCAGACTTCCTCGACCTGGTGAGCGACGAGCGGGTGACGACCTGGCACAAGCTGCGGGCCTTCTTCGCGGTCTGGGGGCGTGCGACGGATGATTGAGGGTCGGCGGCTCTCTGCCGCGCGCTGCTCGACCCGGGACGTGTCAAAGCCCTGCGGTAATGCCACCGTCCACGTACAGGATGTGGCCGTTGACGAAGCTCGAGGCCCTTGAGGCCAAGAAGATCGCTGCGCCCGCCAGTTCCCCGACGTCACCCCAGCGGCCGGCCGGCGTGCGCTGGGACAGCCACGCGGTGAAGGCCTCGTCCGCCACCAGGGCCGCGGTCAGTTCGGTCTTGAAGTAGCCCGGCCCCAGACCGTTAACCTGGATGCCATGCGGCCCCAGGTCGACGGCCATGCCCTTGGTCAGCATCTTCACCGCACCCTTGGTAGCGGTATAGGGCGCGATGCCCGGGCGCGCCAGTTCACTCTGCACTGAGCACACATTGATGATCTTGCCCTGGCGCCGCGTCACCATGCGCTGCGCCACGGCGCGGCCGACGAAGAACACGCTGTCGATGTTGGTGGCAATGAGGCTGCGCCAGGCATCGACAGGGAACTCAGCGAACGGGCTGCGGTGTTGCATGCCGGCGTTGTTGACGAGGATGTCGATCGGCCCAACGGAATCCTCGATCCCCGCCACGCCCTTCTCGACCGCATCGGCATCGGTCACGTCGAACGCCGAGGCCTCAACCTGATAGCCCCGCGCCGCCAGAGCCGTGCGAGCATCTTGCAGCCGACCGGCATCGCGCGCATTGAGCACGACACGCGCACCAGCAGAGGCTAACGCGCCGGCCAGCGCCAGGCCGATGCCCTTGCTGGACCCGGTTATCAAGGCCGTGCGGCCGGTCAGATCGAAGGGGGAGTCGGTCATGCGGTCTCCATGTGATCAGCGACATTGGCTTGAACTTATGGTACCGGTAGCATAAAGTGTTGCGTCATCTCAGGTACTCAGGTCGTTGCTGTTGTCTTCGGGCTGGGGTGTCTGCCAGCGCTGGCCCGCGCTCTTGATGCCCGTTTTCTGACGCCCCGAAGGACGCAGCCGCATGAACAGCTCCCCCGACGATACCGACAGCCACACTGGCCACGCGATGCGGCTGCGCTGCTTCCGCCTGGTCATCAACGCCCCGGACGATCTGCAGGTGGTTGAGCAGGACGCCGGAGAGTTGCAGCCGGGTCAGGTGGCGGTGCAAGTCGGCTTCGGCGGCATCTGCGGCTCAGATCTGCACTACTTCCACGCCGGTGGCTTCGGCACGGTGCGCATCAAGCGGCCGATGATCCTCGGACACGAGGTCGCCGGCACGGTCACGGCGGTGGCCCCTGACGTCGTGCGCGTCAAGCCCGGCGACAAGGTCGCCGTGAACCCGAGCCGTCCGTGTGGCGGCTGCAAGTACTGCCTCGAGGGCTTGCCCAACCATTGCCTCGAGATGCGCTTCTATGGCAGCGCGATGCGCGATCCGCACGTGGAGGGCGCGTTCCGCAGCATGCTGGTGTGCGACGCCATGCAATGCGAACCCGTAGCGGTTCACGTGCCCTTGCAGCACGCGGCGCTGGCCGAGCCCCTCTCGGTTGCCCTGCATGGTGTGCAGCGGGCCGGGCCGCTGCTGGGCAAGCGCGTCCTGGTGTCCGGCTGTGGCCCTATCGGTACTCTGGCCGTGGCCGCCGCGCGCATTCACGGCGCCGGGGAAATCACTGCAGTCGACCTCACCGACGAGACGCTGGCGATCGCGCGTGCGATGGGTGCGGACCACACGCTCAATGTTGCCCGTGAGGCGGACTGGGTGCAACGCTACAGCGCCGACAAAGGCAGCTTCGACGTGATGTTCGAGTGCAGCGGCAATGAGCGCGCGCTGCGCGCCGGCCTGGAGACCATGCGCCCGCGCGGCGTGGTGGTGCAGTTGGGTCTGGGCGGCGACGTCAGCATCCCGCAAAACATGGTGGTGGGCAAGGAGCTGAGCATCTGCGGCAGTTTCCGCTTCCACGCCGAGTTCGCGTTGGCGGTGCGCTTGATCAACGCGGGCCGCATCGATATGCGCCCCATGATCACGGGTGCCTTCCCGCTGAGCCGCGCGCGCGAAGCCTTCGAACTCGCGAGCGACCGCAAGCGCGCGATGAAGGTGCTGCTCGACTTCGCCGCAGAGGCCGCTTGAGTCGAACTCAGGTGCTGCCGCGCAGCTCGATCCGGTAGGGGATCAAGACCGTCTCGGGCGCCAATGGCTGGCCATTGCGCGCGCCCTCGATCGCGCGCAGCAGCAAGTCGCCGGTGCTGCGGCCGATACCCACGCAGTCCACAACCACCGTGGTGAGTTGGGGGTGGCAGGCGCTGCCGACTTCGAAGCCGCCGAACCCGGCGATGGCGAGCCGGCCGGGCACGTCCCAACCCCGACGCTGGCACTCAGCCAGCGCACCAAATGCGGCGTGGTCCGAGACGCAGACCACCGCGTCGGTATCGGGCCAGCGCAGCATCAACTGGGCGACGCCCTGCGCGCCATCGCCCATCGACACCGGTGCCTTGCCCACACTCAGCATGCGTTTGGCGTCGAGTTGGAGTCGCTTCATGGCTTGCTCGTAGCCTCGGCGCCGGTCGGCCCCGCGCGCGTCACTGCCCGGCGCACCACCAAGAAAGGCAATGCGACGGTAGCCCTTGGCATGCAGCTGGCGCACCAGCTCGGCTGTGGCCTCGGCGTTGGAGAAGCCCACCGTGTGTTCGATCGGGTCGTTCAGCAGGTCCCAGGTCTCGATCACCGGCACGCCAGCCGCCCGCAGCAACTCGCGCGCAGCGGCCGTGTGGCTCCCACCCGTGACGACCACCCCCTCGGGCCGGCGCGTCAGCATCGCACGCAGCAGGCGCTCTTCGGTGGCGACGTCATAGTCGGTATAACCCAACAGCACCTGCAGGCCGCTCCCCTCGACCGCAGCCGTCAAGCCGTGCGCCGTATCGGAGAAGTTGGAGTTGTTGAGGGCCGGGATGAGGGCGGCGACGAAACCTGAGCGCTTGCTGGAGAAAGTACGTGCAGTCTGATCGAGCACATAGCCCATCTCGCGGCAGGCCTGCAGGATCTCCTGGCGCAGCGCTTCGCTGCCGCTGCGCGGGCTGCTCTCGCTGCGCTTGAGCGCCCGCGACACCGTCATCTTCGACACACCCACGCGCGCCGCCACGTCGGCCATCGTCACTGCAGCGGCGGCTGCAGGGGCGGCACTCGCTGCGGCTGGCCGCCTGGGCACAGCGGCGCGGGGAGATGGGGGCGGAACCCTCGAACCTGGCACGGCCAAATGATAAGAGCCTCGACGCGCAGAACCCAACCCTGGGAAAGCACCAGTTACCGGTAACTATCCACAGGCCGACACTGGAGCGACATACCCGAGCAGTCCATGCCGCCCCTTCAAGTCCTTGACCCGCGCTGGGCCCTTGTGGCCCAAGGTGCAACGCCTCTGAAGCGTCTGTGCACGGGCGCCATCTGGAGTGAAGGGCCGGTGTGGATGCACGAAACCAGCGAACTGCTGTGGAGCGACATCCCCAACAACCGCATCCTGGCCTGGCACCCCGAACGCGGCATGCGCTTGTGGCGCGACGCGGTGGACTTCACCAACGGCCACGTGCGTGAGGCCAGCGGCGCCCTGCTGCACTGCTCGCATGGCCAGCGCGCCGTTACCCGTACGCTCTTCGGGCCGGGGCTCCAGGTCTTGTCTGACGAAGTGGTGGTCAGTCACTACCAGGGCCGACGGCTCAACTCGCCCAACGATGTGGTGGTCAAGAGCGACGGCAGCATCTGGTTCACCGATCCGCCCTACGGCATCCTCAGCGACGATGAAGGCCACCGAGCCGACAGCGAACTGGGTGACTGCTACGTCTTTCGCCTCGACCCCGCCACGGGCAGCCTGCGCATCGTCAGCAGCTGGGTTGAAGAACCCAACGGCCTGGCGTTTTCACCCGACGAGCGCCTGCTTTACGTCAGCGACACCTCGGCCGCGCTGCGCAAGGACGGGACGGGCAAGCACCACATCGTGGCCTTTGACGTCGTGGCCGGGCAAGACCTGACCAACCCCCGCGTCTTTGCCGTCATCGCACCCGGCTTGAGCGACGGCTTCAGGCTGGACGTCCATGGCTTCGTCTACACCAGCAGCGAAGACAGCGTGCAGGTCTACCACCCCGACGGCACACGCGTCGGCCTCATTCCCGTGCCCGAGAAGGTCGGCAACCTGTGCTTTGGTGGCCCGGCAGGTGATGAGCTTTTCATCTGCGCCAGCACCTCGGTTTATCACCTGCGACTGTCGACGCGGGGTGCCACGGCATGGACTGGCTGATGACCAGCTTGAGCGGCAGCACCCACCACACGTTGCCCGATTGGGTCGTGTGGCACGGACGGGTCATGGTGCTGTCATGGGGTGTGCTCTTGCCGCTGGGCGCTCTGGTGGCACGCTTCTTCAAAGTGCTGCCTGGGCAAGACTGGCCCCGGGTGTTGGACCACAAGGCCTGGTGGCACAGCCACCGTGCGCTGCAGTGGGTGGGTGTGGCTCTGATGCTGGTCGGCTTGTGGCTGGCATGGGGGCACGGCACGGCAGCAGGACCCTTGTCCTGGCTCCACAACGGCATGGGGCTGACGGTCTGCCTGCTGGGCGTCTTCCAGATTGCCGGCGCATTGCTGCGGGGCAGCAAAGGCGGGCCCAGCTCTGAGCAGATGCGGGGCGACCACTACGACATGACGCCCTGGCGCTGCCAGTTCGAACGCTTGCACAAGGGCCTGGGCTGGCTGGCCGTGCTGGCAGCCGTGCTGGTGATGATCACGGGCCTGGTGCTAGCCGACGCACCACGCTGGATGGCCCTGGTGCTGTGCGCCTGGTGGCTGGGCCTGGCGGGTGCTTTTGCGGTCTTGCAGCGCGCCGGCCGCTGCGTGGATACCTACCAGGCCATCTGGGGCCCGGACCCGCAGCACCCGGGCAACCGCCTGCAACCCATCGGCTGGGGCGTGCGCCGCCCCGTGCGCTGAGAGGACTCCCACGATGGCCGGACTGGAACTGAGAAACGTCGTTAAGCGCTTCGGTGAAGTGACCGTCGTGCAGCGCCTGGACCTGGCTGTGCAGGAAGGTGAATTCGTGGTCTTGCTGGGCGAGTCGGGCTGCGGCAAGAGCACCACGCTGCGCATGGTGGCGGGTCTTGAAGAGGTGACCGAAGGCCAGGTGCTGATCGGCGGCCGTGACGTCACGCAGGCCCACCCCATGGCCCGCGACATCGCCATGGTGTTCCAGAACTACGCGCTGTACCCCCACATGGACGTGGCGCAGAACATGTCGTTTTCGCTGCGCCTGTCGGGCCGGCCCGTGGACGAGATCAAGGCCAAGGTGGCCATTGCGGCCAAGGTGCTGAACATCGAACGCCTGCTGCAACGCAAACCCAAAGAGTTGTCGGGCGGGCAGCGCCAACGTGTGGCCATTGGCCGCGCCATCGTGCGAGAGCCCTCGGTCTTCTTGTTCGACGAGCCGCTGTCCAACCTGGACGCCAAGCTGCGCGGCCATATGCGGGCTGAACTGGCGCTGCTGCACGAACGCCTGGGCAAGACGACGCTCTACGTCACGCACGACCAGGTCGAGGCGATGACGCTGGCCAGCCGCATCGTCATCTTCGACAAGGGCCGCATCCAGCAGGTGGGCACACCCAGCCAGGTGTTCCAGCAACCCGCCACGCTGTTCGTGGCGGGCTTCATCGGCACGCCGACGATGAACTTCTTCAAGGCCCGCCTGGCCCATGAAGCGGGCCAGGACGTGCTGCGCGGCGCTGGCTTCGTGCTGCCAGCACCAGGCTGGTTGCGGCAGGTGGCACCCGGCCCCGAGCAAGCGCTGACCGTGGGCGTGCGACCGCAGATGCTGCGGCCCGTCGCGGCCAGTGAACACGCCGACCTGCACGTGAAGGTGGACGTGGTGGAGTACCTGGGCACCGAAAGCCAGGTGGTCGGGCACCTGCAAGTGCCTGATGGGCAGCGTGTGTCGGCCGTGGTGCCGGGTGACGCCAAAGCATCACTGCACAGCACGCTGGCTTTGGCAGTAGACCCGCAGACCCTGCACGTGTTCGATTCCGAAACCGGGCGCTCGCTGCGCCCTTGAAGTTCTTTTCAAAACCCAAGCAAGGAGACAAGCCATGCAACGCAGAGATCTGATCAAGGGCGCCACCTGCACCGTGTTCGGCGCAGGCCTGCCTTTCAGCGGCGCCCAGGCGCAAAGCCGCTACGCCAAGTACGCCGGGCAGTCGGTCACGATGAACATCCCGGCCCACCCGCACTACGACGCGATGGGCAAGATCCTGGCCGACTTCACCAAGGAAACCGGCATCAAGGTGGAGGTCGACAAGCTGGCCATCGGCCGCCTGAAAGAGAAGCAACTGCTGGAGATGGCCAAGCCCAAGGGCGACTACGACCTGGCCTGCTACATCGTGATGTGGAAGACGGAGTACGTCTCCAAGAACCTGGTCCAGCCGCTGGAGCCCTTCTTCGCCAACCCGGCGCTGGCCGACCCGGCCTACGACATGAAGGACATCGTTCCGATCTACCTGGAGAACCTGGGTCTGGTGGGCGGGCCCAAGGGCTACCTGGCCGGCCCGGGCGCCAAGCTGTACGGCCTGCCGTACGGCGCGGAGACCTCGGTGCTGGCCTACCGCAACGACATCTTTGCCAAGCACAGCCTGAAGCCGCCGGAGAACTACGAGCAGTTTGCCAAGGCACTGCGGGTGCTGAAGGACAAGGAGGGCATCGGCGCGCTGACCTCGCGCGGCCAGGCTGGCCACCAGTGTGTGCACGCGTGGCTGCTGCACCTGAACCCGCTCGGCGGCAGCGTGTTCGACGCCCAGTGGCGCCCCACCTTCAACGACGCCAAGGGCGTGGCCGCGCTGAAGTTCCTGCAGGAAGTGGTGGCCACTGGCCCGGCCGGCATCCCCGCCTTTGGACAAGGCGAGTCCAACACCGCATTCCTGCAAGGCCAGGCCGCGATGTACCTGGACTCGACTTCACTGGCGGGTGTGATCAAGGACCCGACACGCAGCAAAGTGGTCGACAAGGTCAGCTGGGCCGTTCACCCCGCCGGCACACGCCGCGCATCGCAGTCCGGTGGCCTGGGCCTGACGATCCCGAAAAACGCCAAGAACCCCGAAGCGGCCTTTTTGCTGATGCAGTGGCTCACCAGCAAAGCGCAAGACAAGGCCGTCACCAAACTGGGCGGCGCACCCATGCGCAACTCCACCCTGGGCGATGTGGACATCGTGCGCCAGTACCCCGAGTTCATCGTCTTCAAGGAGGCGCTTAAGTACAGCAACCCGGACTGGCGGCCCATCATCGCCGTGTGGGACAAGATCAATGTGCAGGCGCTGGGTGTGGGCATCAGCGAAGCGCTGACCGGCAAGAAGACGGCCGAAGTTGCCTTGAACGACATGGTGCCGCAGGTCACGGCCATCATGCGCGAGGCCGGCTACAAGATTTGACCCACCCCCGTAGCGCCTGCGGCGCTCCCCCCTCAAGGGGGCGCCACCAGCGGCCCGGCGAAGCCGGTTCCCCGGCGGCCGCTTGATCAGCCTCTCACACTGCAATCACAACCCTTAACGTGAAAACGCCCCGCTGGGTTCCTGTCCTGTACCTGGGGCCCGCTGTCCTCGTGATGGCGGCGGCATGCCTCTACCCGGTGCTGTCGGCTTTTCAGCTGGCCGGGTACGACTGGTCCATGGGCACACCCTGGAGCAGCGCCAAGTGGGTCGGCTGGGACAACTTTGCCTCGGCCTTTTCCAACCCCCGCGTGTGGAGCAGCCTGCTGACCACGCTGCTGTTTGCAGCCGTGTGCGTGAGCGCGGAAATGGTGTTGGGGATTGCGCTGGCGCTGGCGCTGGAGCACCCGGTGCGCGGCATGGCACTGTTTCGCACGCTCTTCATCCTGCCGATGATGATTGCGCCTATCGCCGTGGGCCTGGTGTGGCGTTACATGTTCGACGCGCAGTTCGGCCTGATCAACGCGCTGCTCAAGGCCGTCGGGCTGAACGCGCAGCTCTGGCTGGCCGACCCGCAGTTGGCCTTCATCGCCATCGTGGTGGCTGACATCTGGCAGTGGACGCCCTTTGTCTTCATCATGATGATTGCCGCGCTGGCCGGCATCGACGGCTCGGTGATCGAAGCCTCGCGCATCGACGGCGCGCGCTGGTGGCAGCAGACCTTTCTGGTCAAGCTGCCCATGGTGATGCACGTCATCGCCATCACCTTGATGATGCGGCTGATCGATGCCTTCCGCGTGCTGGAAGTGGTGTACGTGCTGACCTTCGGCGGGCCCGGCGACAGCACCGAGATCCTGGCGCTGAACATCTACAAGACAGCCTTTGTCGGGCAGCAGCTGGGCGTGGCGGCTGCCATCAGTGTCTTGCTGCTGGTGGTGGTGGCGCTGCTGTCCTGGGGTGCGCTGAAGCTGTCCAACCCGATGAAGGGCGAGCCGCCATGAAACGCCCGCTGTGGCTGGTGACCGGCCACTACACCCTGCTGCTGGTGCTGGCCTTCCTGTGCGTGGCGCCGATCCTGGTGATCTTCACCACCAGCCTGCGCCAGCAGGTGGACATCTTCGGCGCGCCGCTGAATTTCATCTTCATGCCCACGCTGGAAAATTACCGCGCGGTGCTGCAGGAAGACAAGTTCGACCGCTACCTGATGAACAGCCTCTTCGTGGGCGTCGTCTCCACCGCCATCACGCTGGTGCTGGGCTGCATGGCGGCTTACGGCCTGGCGCGCTTTCGCTTCAAGGGCCGCACCACCATCGCGTACACCACGCTGCTGCTGCGCACCGTGCCGCTGGCGGTGCTGGCGATTCCGGTGTTCCTGATCTGGAGCGAATGGAAGCTGGTCAACAGCCTGTGGGGTCTGGTGCTGCTGTACGTTGCGGTGAATCTGCCTTTCACGATCTGGCTGCTCTACGGCTTTGTGCTGCAGGTGCCGGTAGAGCTGGAAGAAGCCGCCGCCATTGACGGCTGCGGCCCGCTGCGGGTGTTCACCAAGGTGCTCTTGCCGTTGATGGCGCCGGGCTTGGCCGCAGCGTCCATCTTCACTTTCCGCATTGCCTGGAACGAGTTCATCCTGGCGCTGGTGCTCACCGACCGGCAGACGCGCACGCTACCTGTGGCGGCATCGCTCTTCATCACCGACATGGGCGTGGACTGGGGCCGCGTCATGGCCATGGCCAGCCTGATTGCCATCCCGCCGCTGATCTTCACCTTCATCGCGGCGCGGCAGATCATCACCGGTCTGACCGCGGGTGCGGTCAAAGGCTG
Organism: Burkholderiales bacterium; assembly: GCA_031379365.1. GTDB lineage: Bacteria > Pseudomonadota > Gammaproteobacteria > Burkholderiales > Burkholderiaceae_C > CADEEN01. The sequence continues at coordinate 6,839 of JANNFB010000065.1, read as the reverse complement.
AAACGCTCGGTCAAGTACGGGGGACGCAGCGCGCCCAGGATGTCTTCAGGCCCCCGCTCGGAGCTGCGCCACCTCGAGCTCGGCCCGTGTCGGCAGACCTTCGGTGTCTCCCCGCACCTGCACGCAGCGCGCGCCGATCCAGGCGCCGCGGCGTGCAGCATCCATCAACGAGCGGCCCTCCAGCAATGCGCTCGTCACGCCGACCATGAAGCCATCGCCGGCGCCAACGGTATCGATGACTTTGGCGACAGGGAAGGCGGCAACCCGGCCGGTGCCGGTCTGGGCGTCGTCGCAGTAAGCGCCGTCCGCGCCGAGCTTGACCACCACGCTGCGCGCGCCGCGCTGGCGGTAGAAGTGCGCCACCGCTTCGGGCGTGTCGGAGCCCGTGAGGAGGCGACCCTCTTCGATGCCGGGCAGCACCCAGTCGGCGTGAGCCGCCAAGTCGTTGATGGTCTCGCGCATCACCTCGCGCGACGGCCACAACGCCGGGCGCAAGTTGGGGTCGAAGCCAATCGTCGCGCCTGCAGCGCGGGCGGCGGCCATGGCCTTGCGCGTGGCGGCCAGGGTGCTGGCCGAGAGCGCCGGAAACACGCCGCTGACATGCAAGTGGCGCGCACCCGAGATCCAATCCGCATCGATGTCGGCCGGGCCGATCTGACTGGCGGCCGAGCCTTGGCGGTGGTACTCGATCGGCGGGTCGCTGCCGTCGAGGACGCGGCCCTTGAACATGAAGCCGGTGCGCTGGATCGGGTCGCAGACCACGCGCGAGCAGTCCACCCCCTCGGCGCCGATGGCAGCCAGCAGAAAACGCGCCATCGAATCGCTGCCGAGGCGGCTCTGCCACCCCACGGTCAAGCCCAGGCGCGCCAGGCCGATGGCCACGTTCGTCTCGGCGCCGGCAGTGCGCTTGGAGAAACGCTGCACGTTCTCGAGCGGGCCGGGGTCGTCGGCGACGAACATCAGCATGGCCTCGCCCAGGGTGACGACGTGGTGGCTCACCAGGCAACCTCCGTGCTTCGCACTGCGGTATTCGCCTTGGGAACGGCCCGGCGGCTCATGGTTGGTGCGGCACTTCGACAGGCTCAGTGCGAACGGAAGGGCAAGGCGGGTCAGCCGCGCCCGACAAAGGGCATGGCGCTGGCCATGACCGTGACGTTGAGGATGTTCGAGTCCAGTGGCAGGCGGGCCATGGTCATGAAGGTGGCCACCACGCTGTCCATGGCCATGCGGGGCTCGGGCTTGATGCTGCCGTCGGCCTGCGGCACGCCGGCCACCATCTTGGTAGTCATGTCGGAGGCGACGTTGCCGATGTCGATCTGGCCCACCGCAATGCCGTACTTGCGGCCGTCGAGCGCGGCGGTCTTGGTGATGCCGGTGACAGCGTGCTTGGTGGCGGTGTAGGCAATCGAATTCGGCCGTGGCGCGTGCGCCGAAATGGAGCCGTTGTTGATGTTGCGGCCGCCCTGCGGCGTCTGCGACTTCATCAGGCGGAAGGCCTGCTGCGTGCAGAGGAAGGTGCCGGTGAGGTTGGCCGCGACCGAGGCCTGCCATTGCTCGAACGGCAGGTCTTCGAGCAAGGCGCTCATGCTCGACACGCCGGCGTTGTTGAACACCAGGTCAACGCGGCCGAAGCGCACCTTCACGCTGTCGAACAGCGCCGCCACCGAGGCCGGGTCGCCCACATCGGTGGGCACCGCCATGGCGCGCTCGGCCCCAGCGCCGCAGGCGGCGATGGATTCGTCCAGGGCCTCGCGGCGGCGGCCGACGAAGGCCACCTGCCAGCCGTCGGCCACCAGCGCCTGGGCGCAGGCGCGGCCGATGCCGCTGCCGGCGCCGGTGACGATGGCGGTGCGGGGTGTGGACGGGACAGGGCTCATGGGGATTTCCTCAAGGTCGGGGTGCGCTATCGTACGGTCATCACACAACTTTGCGCGAAAGGTTCACGTGTCATCGAAGCCCGACCTGCTGACCGTGGCGCGCCTGGCGCCGTTTCTAATGGCGCCGCTGCAGGGTGCCTTCACCGTGCACGAGCGCCTTCACGAAGAAGATGCCGCCGCCTTTGCGCGCATCGCGCCGAGCATCCGCGCCATTTGTGGCAGCGGCGAGTCCAAGGTCAGCGCCGAGCTGATCGGCCAGCTGCCGGCGCTGGAGATCATCTCCATCATGGGCGTCGGCTACGACGGCGTCGATGTGGCCGCGGCCAAGGCCCGCGGCGTGATGGTGTCGCACACCCCCGATGTGCTGAACGACGATGTGGCCGACCTGGCGCTGGCCCTCATGCTCAACGTGGCGCGGCGCATTCCGCAGGCCGACCAATATGTGCGCCAAGGCCGCTGGCCCAGCGGCCCGGTGCCGCTGGCGCGCAAGATGTCGGGCACGCGGCTGGGCATTGTCGGTATGGGTCGCATCGGCCAGGCGATTGCCGAGCGTGCGCGCGCCTTCGGCATGAGCATTGCCTACACCGCGCGCGGCGCCAAGCCCGCCCTGCCCTATGCCTTTCACGCCACGCCACGTGAGCTGGCCGCGGCCTCGGACTTCCTGGTCGTCATCACTCCCGGCGGGGCCGCCACGCGCAAGCTGATCGACGCCGAGGTGCTGCGCGCCCTCGGCCCGGAGGGCTACCTGATCAATGTGGCGCGCGGCTCGGTGGTCGACGAGGCCGCGCTGATCACGGCGCTGCAGCAAGGCACGATCGCCGGCGCCGGCCTGGACGTGTTCGAGAACGAGCCCCAGGTGCCCGAGGCCCTGCGCGTGCTCGACAACGTGGTGCTGGTGCCTCACATCGGCAGTGCGACGACGCAAACCCGCCACGCCATGGCCGCACGCGCCTTCGACAACTTGCAGGCGCACTTTGCGGGCACCCCCCTGCCCAGCGCCGTGCCGGAGTGCCGTTGAGCGTCCAAGCCATCGTGTTGATGGGGGTGGCGGGCTGTGGCAAGAGCACGGTTGGCACCCAGCTCGCCCGCGCACTGGGTGCGCGCTTTCTCGACGCCGACGACTTCCATCCCCCCGCCAACGTGGCCCTCATGGCCGCCGGCATCGCGCTCACGGATGCCGACCGCGCGGCCTGGCTCGAGGCCCTCGCCGCGCGCCTGGCTGCCAGCCGGGCGCGTGGCGAGCGCCTGGTGCTGGCCTGCTCGGCGCTCAAGCGCAGTTACCGCGACACCCTGCGGCAGGGCGCGCCCGACCTGGCCCTGGTGCACCTGACCGGCACGCCTGCGCTGTTGGCCGAGCGCCTGGCGGCGCGCCAGGGCCACTACATGCCCGCGACCTTGCTGCCGAGCCAGCTGGCCACGCTGGAGCCGCCGGCGGCGGACGAGAAGGGCATCACACTCGACATCGCCGGCGAGCCCGAGCGGCTGGTGCAGGCGATCACCACCCAGCTGGAGCCGCGCATGAACGCCCATCCCACCCACCCCACCTTCACCCAGGTCGTCCTCGACACCGGTGCCGACGGCCGTGCGCACTGGCGCGAGCAGGCCATCGCACTCACGGAAGGCAAGCCGATGGCGCGCCTGTCGTCATTGATGGCCAGCGGCGGCTGCCAGTTGCGCGAGAGCCCGGTCGGTTTTCGCAGCGAGTTCCATTGCACCGAGACACCGCAGTGGGTCTTCATCCTGCAAGGGGCGATGGAGATCGGCCTGCAGGATGGCAGCAGCCGCGTGTTCCGGCCTGGCCAGCACTTCTTCTCGACCGACAAGCTGCCGCCGGGCGCCAGCTTCGATGCCAAGCTGCACGGCCACTGGAGCCGGCAGGTGGGCGACGAAGCGCTGGTGACCCTGTTCGTGCGCGGCTGACCCGCCCGGCGGACGCGGACACTCCAACGATGGCCCTTGCGCCCACCACGACCGCAAAGCCGGCGGCGCTGCGCCTCGCCATCGCCCAGCCGACGATGTACTGGACCGGTGACGAGAACACCGCGGGCATGCTGACAACCCTCGAGCAGGCTGCCGCGCAAGGCGCCGCGCTTTGCGTCTTCCCCGAACTCGCGGTGACCGGGTTTCACCGCCAGATCGCAAGCGCCGCGAAGCCGGACCGGGTGGCCGGCTGGCTGGCGGCGATCCGCACGACTTGCGCACGCCACTCGATCGCTGCGGTGGTGGGCGCACCGACCTTCGGCGCCGACGGGCGCATCTACAACAGCGTGCTGATGATCGATGAGGCTGGCGCCTGCGCCGGCGTTGTCGAAAAGACCGGTCTGACCGAACCGGAAGCGACCTTTTTCGCCCGCGGCGACGCACGCCCCGTGGTGGCGCTGCGAGGCCACCGCTGCAGCGCCGTGATCTGCCGCGAGATCGAAGACCTCGACGCCGTCTGCGCGCAACTTGCTGGCCAGGCACCCGAGGTGATCTTCTGGCCCGGGCTGATGGCGCCCGAGAAGGGCAAGGAGCACTTCGAGCCGCCGGAGCATGTGCAGCATGCGCAGCAACTTTCACGTCGCACCGGTGCCTTCGTGGTGCAGGCCAACTGGCCGATGACCCTGAACTACCCCGAGCTGAGCGCCACCACCGGCAGGAGCGTCGTCATCTCGCCCACGGGCGAGATCGTCTTCGCACTGCCGCAGGCGGCTGCGGGCCTGGCCGTCTTCACCCTGGGGCAGAGCGACTGCACATGGACGCCGCAGTGAAGCGCCTCTGATCGAGCGTGGCGGCACATGTGTGTCACCATGGCCGCATCCGGACCCCGCGAAACCACCGCGTCGTGCCCGCCAACCGCCAGGCTCCACCGCGAGGTTCCTCCTTTGTCCGCATACGCCGTCAAGCACATCGCCCATGACCATGGGCCGCTCGCCAGCATGATGAGGGACGTGCGGCGCGGGCCGTTCTCCTTCACTTCCAACGAACCCGAGGCGTCGGAAGCCGCGCTGGGCAACGACATCTACGTCATCGAGGTGCGCGGTGAGGCCAAGGGCCCACGATCCTTCTGGCTCGGCTACAAGTACCGCGCCTATGAGAAGTACCCGCCGGCAGGCAATGGCCTGTGGCGCGAGCGCTTCAAGTACAAGAACACCGGCCGGCCCGGTGAGCGCGGCGAGGGCTTCTACTTCGATGTGCCGATCGTCCTCACCGACCCCTTGGTCAGTGGCTGGCTGCGCGACAGACCGCCCGGCATGGCGCTGATGCCCGACGAGTTCGTCGCCGGCATCGAGGCCCTGGCCAGCGACCCGGCCAACGGCGCCAAGCGCTTCGGCTGAAGCCCTGGCTGGCCTTCTATGCGCCGAGGGGCGCGGGTGTGGAAGAGAGCGGTTTGTCAACACCCTGGTCGAAGGCGGGGCGCACCCGACTTGCCGCTGTCGCGCAGCCCGAATCGCGCGCCGTGGCCGATAGAATCGCGCGCTGACTTTTCCCCACCCCATGGCCGTCGTCTCGAGCGAAATTGCTGCTGCTGTTCTTGAATTGCGCAGCGCGGCATTGACGCTGATCGCGGTGGTGCTGAAGACCACGGATCTGGCAACGCTGGCGACCGAACTCGAAGAGCGCGCCAGCACCATGCCCAGCCTGTTCGACGACGAGCCGGTGGTGATCGATCTGGCCTGTGTGCGCAGCGCCGAGTCGGCGCTGAACTTTGCCGACCTGATCATGCTGTTTCGGCGCCACCGCATGGTGCCGGTGGCGGCGCGTGGCGGCAGCCCGGAGCAGATGATCGCGGCCTTTGCGGCCGGCTTGGTCGAGGCCCCCGACGGCGCACGGCCGCGCGAGGGGCTGTTGCCGCCGCCGCAGGTGATCGAGCGCACGGTCGAAGTCCAGTTGCCGCCGCTGCCGCCGATGATCATCGACCGGCCGTTGCGCTCGGGCCAGCAGATCTATGCGCGTGACCGCGACCTGATCGTGCTGTCCTTGGTGAGCCACGGCGCCGAAGTGATTGCCGACGGCCACATCCATGTTTACGCGCCCTTGCGCGGCCGCGCCCTGGCCGGCGCCCAGGGCAACACCGAGGCGCGCATCTTCAGCACCTCGATGGACGCCCAGTTGCTGGCCATTGCCGGCGTTTACCGCACCACCGACGTGGCGCTGCCGGCCGAGGTGATCGGCCGCGCCGCCATGGTGCGGCTGCTGGGCGACCGCCTGCAAGTCGACGCGCTCGAACAACGCGCATGAGTTTCGCGCGCCCTTCCACAACCGAAAGGACCCTGTCTCGATGGCCAAGATCATCGTCGTAACCTCCGGCAAGGGAGGCGTCGGCAAAACCACCACGAGCGCCAGCTTCGCATCGGGCCTGGCCCTGCGCGGACACAAGACCGCGGTGATTGACTTCGACGTCGGGCTGCGCAACCTCGACCTGATCATGGGCTGCGAGCGCCGCGTGGTGTATGACCTCATCAACGTGATCCATGACGAGGTCAAGCTGTCGCAGGCCCTGATCAAGGACAAGCACACCGAGAACCTGGTGGTGCTGGCAGCCTCGCAGACACGCGACAAGGACGCACTGTCGCAAGAGGGCGTGAAGCGGGTGCTCGACGAGCACGCCGCGATGGGCATGGAATACATCATCTGCGACTCGCCGGCCGGCATCGAGACCGGCGCCCTGCTGGCCATGCACTACGCCGACGAGGCCATCGTCGTCACCAACCCCGAGGTCTCGTCGGTGCGTGACTCCGACCGCATCCTGGGCATGCTGGCCTCCAAGACGCAGCGCGCCATCGACGGCAAGGAGCCCATCAAGGAGCACCTGCTGATCACCCGCTACGACTCGGTGCGCGTGGCCAACGGGCAGATGCTGTCGATCGACGACATTCAAGAGATTCTGCGCATCCCGCTGATCGGCGTGGTGCCGGAATCGGAGAGCGTGCTCAACGCTTCCAACCAGGGCATCCCGGCCATCCACATGAAGGGCAGCGC
>JANNFB010000271.1:0-13008 GCA_031379365.1 Burkholderiales bacterium | reverse complement strand
GGCACCTACACCTGCGACGCCCTGATCATCGCCACCGGGGCCAGCGCCAAGTACCTCGGCCTGCCCAGCGAAGAGGCCTTCATGGGCCGTGGTGTCAGCGGCTGCGCCACCTGCGACGGCTTCTTCTACAAGGCCCAAGAGGTCTGTGTCGTGGGCGGCGGCAACACCGCGGTCGAGGAGGCGCTGTACCTGTCCAACATCGCCAGCAAGGTGCACCTGATCCACCGCCGCGACAAGTTCCGCGCCGAGGCCATCCTGATCGACAAGCTGCACGCCAAGGTCGCCGAGGGCAAGATGCAGTTGCACCTGTGGCAAACGCTCGACGAAGTGCTGGGCGACGCCACGGGGGTGACGGGCGTGCGCCTTAAGAGCACGCAAGGCGGGGCAACCCAGGAGCTCAAGCTGCAGGGCTGCTTCATTGCCATCGGGCACCAGCCCAACACCGACATCTTCAAGGGCCAGGTGGAGATGAAGGACGCCTACATCGTGACCCGCGCCGGCCTGAACGGCCTGGCCACGATGACCAGCGTGCCCGGGGTGTTCGCCGCCGGCGACGTGCAGGACCATGTCTACCGCCAGGCCATCACCAGCGCTGGCACGGGTTGCATGGCAGCACTCGACGCGCAGCGATTCCTCGAGCAACAGGCCTAGCCGGCCTTGGCTGCGGCAGGGGTTTGACGCTATACTCGCGGTCTTTGCCGCAATCGGCAGAACCCGATTTTCAGAGATTTTGGAGGTGCCCGATGGCACGCGTCTGTCAAGTCACGGGCAAGGGCCCGATGGTGGGGAACAACGTTTCCCACGCCAATAATCGCACCAAGCGCCGGTTTCTGCCCAACCTGCAGTACCGTCGTTTCTGGCTCGAAACCGAAAACCGCTGGGTCCGGCTGCGCATCACCAATGCGGCGCTGCGCCTGATCGACAAAGTGGGCATCGAACAGGTCGTCGCCGACCTGCGCGCCCGCGGCGCCCTTTGAACTAGGAGAGCAGCATGGCCACCAAAGGCGGACGCGAAAAGATCAAGCTGGAGTCCTCGGCGGGCACCGGTCATTTCTACACCACGAGCAAGAACAAGAAAACCACGCCGGAGAAGCTCGAAATGATGAAGTTCGATCCGAAGGCGCGCAAGCACGTGATGTACAAGGAAATGAAGCTGAAGTAAGCGCACCAAGAAGGAAAGCGGGGTCGCCGTGGCGACCCCTTTTCATTTGGGGCCGCTGACGCGGCCCTTTTCATTGCCCGTGTTCAGGCGTGCGCGGCGCGCAGGCGCAGAGAGAACTCCTGCAACGCAGCCACGCCACTCTCCTCCGCACGTCGGCACCAGGCCTGCAAATCAGCCACCAGTTGCTCTGCGGACACGTTGGTTCGGGTCCAGAGCTGGCGCAACTCTTCGCGCATGGCCACCAGCTTGGCCAGAGCCGGGCTCTGCGCCACCACTTGCGCCATCCGCGGCTTGACCACCTGCGGGATCTGGTCATCGTCACGGTGCAGCCAACGCTTGGCCAGGCGCATCTCGGCCCAGCGCGCGCTGTTCTCTGCGCCCTGCGCCTTGAGCTTGTCCAGTTCGGCCGCCACGGTCAGCTTGAGACCGGCGGCGTAATGCGCCATTACTTCGTAGCGATTCGCAATCAAGGCCTCCAGGGTCTGACTGTCGGCCGCACGCACGGCGCCCAGGGCCAGCTTGGGTGGCGTTTTGCGCACCTTGGCCAGGCCGAACATCTCCATGCCGCGGATGTAGACCCAGCCGATGTCGAACTCGTAGGGCTTGACCGAGAACTTCGCCGAGGTCGGGTAGGTGTGGTGATTGTTATGCAACTCTTCGCCGCCGATCACGATGCCCCAGGGCGAAACGTTGCGTGAGGCGTCGACCGTCTCGAAGTTGCGATAGCCCCACCAGTGGCCGATGCCGTTGATGATGCCGGTGGCCATGACCGGGATCCACAACATCTGTATCGCCCAGACGGTCACGCCGATGGCGCCGAACAACAGCACATCGATGAGCAGCATCACGCCCACGCCTTGCCAGCTGAAGCGCGTGTACAGATTGCGCTCGATCCAGTCGTCCGGTGTGCCCGAGCCGTACTTGACCATGGTCTCGGCATTCCTTGACTCGGCCCGGTACAGCTCAACGCCTGTCAGCAGCAGCGCCTTGATGCCGCGGGTCTGCGGGCTGTGCGGGTCTTCTTCGGTCTCGCACTTGGCGTGGTGCTTGCGGTGGATGGCGACGAACTCCTTGGTCACCATGCCCGTCGTGAGCCACAGCCAGAGGCGGAAGAAGTGCGAGGGCAAGGCGTGCAGATCCAGGGCCCGGTGCGACTGCGCACGGTGCAGGAAGATCGTCACAGCGGAAATCGTGATGTGCGTCATCACGAGGGTGGCCAACAAGACTTGCCACCAAGACGCGCCCAGCGCGCCGTTGGCGAACCAGTCGACAGCAGCGTCGCGCACCAGGATCAGGGATTCCATTCGTTACCTTTCACGGGGAAGCTGATTGTAAACGGGCTGGGCCTTGGCAGGTAATGGCCTTGCGAAACCCACCCGAACCGGCGTTTTCGGCGCGCTTGCAATCTACTGTTTCTGCCAAATTGCCGCAAAGAAGCCGTCTGTTGCATGAAGATGGGGCCACAAACGCAAATTTCCAGCCTGCGCCAGCTGATCGGCGTGGGCCACCTTGAGTTCGCTCAAGACCTCCCCCACCGGCACCGCGGCAAAGCCCGGGTGGGCCGCCGCAAAGGCATGACACACCGCCTCGTTCTCACTGGCCAGCAGGCTGCAGGTGGCGTAGACCAAGCGGCCGCCCATCTTGAGCAAGCGCGCAGCGCCCGACAGGATCGCGGTCTGCTTGAGATTCAACTCCTGCACCGCCTTGGGCGACTGGCGCCACTTCAGATCCGGATTGCGGCGCAACGTTCCGAGGCCCGAACAGGGGGCATCCACCAGCACCCGGTCGATCTTGCCGGCCAGGCGCTTGATGCGCTCGTCACGCTCATGGGCAATTTGAACCGGGTAGACGTTGGAAAGGCCGCTGCGGGCCAGGCGCGGTTTGAGCGCCTCGAGCCGGTGGCCGGCGACATCGAAGGCGTACAAGCGACCGGTATTGCGCATCGCAGCGCCCAGCGCCAGCGTTTTGCCCCCCGCGCCGGCACAGAAATCGACCACCATTTCACCGCGCTTGGCATCGGTCAACAGTGCCAAGAGCTGGCTGCCTTCGTCCTGCACCTCGACCTCGCCCTGGGTGAACAAGGGCAGCTTCTGCAGCGCGGGCCGGCCATGGATACGCAGGCCCCAAGGTGAATAGGGGGTCGGGGCGGCTTCGATGCCAGCGGCGGCGAGCGCCGCCTGGGCCGCCTCGCGCTTGGTCTTGAAGGTGTTGACGCGCAGGTCGAGCGGCGCAGCCGCGTCCAGGCTGGCCACCAGGGCCCAGAAGCCTTCTTCGCCGAGCTGGACCTGCAACGGCTGGGCGATCCAGTCCGGCAGGTTGTGGCGCAGCTTGGGCGCCAGTGCGCTGCGATCGATGGCCAGCGCCAGCGCCAGCCACTTCTGTTCGTGCAACTCCAGCGCAGCCTTCAGGAAGGCACCGTCGCCCGCCCAACCGAGGATCGCAAAGCGGCGCTCGAGCGGCCCGCTGCCGGTCTGGGCCAGGTGCTGGTAAAGCAAGCGCCGGCGCAGCACCGAGTAGGCCGTCTCCGCCAGAGTGTGGCGCTCGCGCGGCCCGAGTTCGCGGTGCTGGCGCAGGAAAAACGAGACGATGTTGTCGGCGGGGGCGTCGAACTTCAACACGGCCCCGATCAGTTCGGTACAGGCTTCAAGCAGGGCTTTGGGGTGCATGGGGGCTTTACAGCAGTTGGGCCGCGTCGTCGCTGTGGCGGACGACGCCTTGTTCGATGCGCAAGCGGCCCTCGACGAACCAACGCACCGCCAGCGGGTAGATGACATGCTCGCGCGCGAGCACGCGGGCAGCGAGCGCGGCTTCGTCGTCAGCCGGCAACACGGGCACGCAGGCCTGCGCCACGATCGGGCCGTGGTCGAGGGCCGGCGTCACGAAGTGCACCGTCGCGCCGGCCACCTTGCAGCCGGCCTCGATGGCGCGGCGGTGCGTGCGCAAGCCCGCAAAGGCGGGCAACAGCGAGGGGTGAACATTGAGCATGCGGCCTTCATAGTGACGGACGAAATCTGCGCCGAGGATGCGCATGAAACCTGCCAGCGCCACGAGGTCGGGTTCGTGCAAGTCGATCGCTTTGGCCAGTGCGGCGTCGAAGCTTTCGCGCGCTTCATAGGCCTTGTGATCGACCACCACGGCCTGGATGCCTTGCTTGGCCGCGAACACCAAGCCCGCGGCATCTGGACGGTTGCTGATCACCGCCACAACCTGCGCCGGCCAGCCCTCGGCAATGCAGCTTTGCACGATCGCCTGCATGTTCGAGCCGCGATCGGAGATCAGGATGACGATGCGTTTCACGGGGCGGCGAGCCAGGCAAGCGAACGAGTGTAGCCGCCTAGAATCGCGGCTCCCTCACACCGGCCCACGCAATGAAGTCTCGAGTCCTCTCCGGCATGCGCCCGACCGGCGCGATGCACCTGGGCCACTACCACGGTGCGCTGAAGAACTGGGTGCGCCTGCAGGACGAGTACGACAGCTTCTTCTTCGTCGCCGACTGGCACGCGCTGACGACGCACTACGAAGAGCGCGGCGTGATGGAGCGCTATGTCTACGACATGGTCACCGACTGGCTGGCCGCCGGGCTGGACCCCGACAAGTGCACGATCTTCGTGCAGAGCCGCCTGCCCGAGCATGCCGAGCTGTTCACGCTGCTGGCGATGGGCACGCCGTTGGGCTGGCTCGAACGCGTGCCGACCTACAAGGACCAGATCGAGAAGCTGAAGGACCGCGATCTCGCGACCTACGGCTTCCTCGGCTACCCGCTGCTGCAGGCCGCCGACATCCTGATCTACAAGGCCGCCTACGTGCCGGTGGGCGGCGACCAGAGCGCGCATGTCGAGCTGACGCGCGAAGTCGCGCGCCGCTTCAACCACTTGTACGGCCGGCCGGGCGACTTCGCGGCCAAGGTGGCTGCGGCAATCGCCAAGCTGACCAAGGACGACGCGCGCTACCTCGAGAAGCAGCGCAAGGCCTACGGCGAGAGCGGCAGCGCGGAAGCGCTGGCCAAGGGCGAGGCCCTGCTCGCCCGCGCCGCCACCCTCGCCGGCTGGACCAACGAAGACAGCGAACTGCTGGCGGGCCACCTCAAGGGCAGCGGCAAGACCATCCTGGTCGAGCCGGGCGCGCTGCACACCGAAGTCAAGACCCTGCCTGGCCTGGACGGCGAAAAGATGAGCAAGAGCTACGGCAACGCCATCGCCATGCGCGAGGAACCAGCGGTCGTGACGCAGAAGATCCAGACCATGCGCACCGACCCCGCGCGTGCGCGCCGCAGCGACCCCGGCAACCCCGAGAAGTGCCCCGTATGGCAGTTCCATCAGGTGTATTCGAATGCCGAGACCCAGGCCTGGGTCGTCCAGGGCTGCACCACGGCAGGCATTGGCTGCCTGGAGTGCAAGCAGCCGGTGATCGACGCCATCCTGGCCGAGCAGCAGCCCTGGCGGGAGCGCGCCGAGAAGTACCTGGCCAACCCGAAGCAAGTGCACTGGATCGTCGAGATGGGCACCGAGCGTGCCCGCACCATCGCCAAGCAGACGATGAAGGATGTGCGCGACGCCATGGGTTTGAGCTATTGATCGCCATGCTGCAGACCATCGAACTCCACCCCGACGGCCCGGCTGTTGCCACCATCATCGTGCTGCACGGCCTGGGCGCGGATGGGACCGACTTCCTGCCCCTCGCCGACGAACTCGACCTGTCGTCGATCGGCCCGGTGCGCTGGCTGCTGCCACGCGCGCCGGTGCGTCCGGTGACCCTGAACAACGGCTACCGCATGCGGGCCTGGTACGACATCCTCGGCACCGAGCTCGAGCGAGCGCAAGGAAGCCCGCGCGAGGACGCTGCCGGGCTGCGCGACGCGTTCGAGCAAGTCCACGCCCTGCTCGACCGCGAAGTGGCCCGGGGTGTGCCGGCCGAGCGCATCGTGCTGGCCGGCTTCTCGCAGGGCTGCGCGGTCACCCTGGGCGCCGGGCTGCGCTACGGCCAGCGACTGGCCGGGCTGGCCGGGCTGTCGGGCTACCTGCCGCTGGCCGACAACACAGCGGCCGAGCGTCATAACGCCAACGCCGCGGTACCGATCTTCCTCGGCCACGGCACGCGCGATGCCGTCGTTCCGTATGCGCGCGGCGCGGGTTCGCGTGACGCGCTGGTCGCACTCGGCTTGCGCCCCGAGTGGCACGAGTACCCGATGGAGCACTCGGTCAGCCGCGAAGAAATCGCCGACCTCGAGCGCTGGCTGCTCACGGCGTTGCGCTGACGGGCCGGCGCGTCGGATTGCCACGGACACCCTCACCGCCCGCACCCTGATCGCCGGCCGCGCGCTGCGCGGCTTCGTCGATGGCTCGGTGGCCGTGTTGCTGCCGGTCTATCTGTTGGCGCTGGGCCATGGCAGTCTGGCCGTGGGCGTGCTCGGCACCGTCACCCTGCTCGGCTCGGCCGCCGCCACCCTCGCCGTCGGTGCCTGGGGCCATCTCTTTGCCGCCCGCACCCTCTTGCTCGGCTCGGCCCTGCTGATGGCCAGCACGGGCCTCGGCTTCGCCGGCTTCAGCAGCTTTGCGCCTCTGCTCCTGGTCGCCTTTCTCGGCACCCTCAACCCCGGCGCTGGCGATGTCAGCGTGTTCCTGCCGCTCGAACAAGCCCGCCTGGCCGGGCTGACCCGCAGCAGTGCCGAGCGCACCTCGCTGTTCGCGCGCTACAGCCTGGCCGGCTCGCTGAGCGCGGCCTTCGGCGCCCTGGCGGTCGGCCTGCCCGCCTGGCTGGCGCAACGCGCGGCTTGGCCGATGGTCGATGCGCTGCGGGCGATGTTCTGGCTCTACGCTGCGATCGGGCTATTGATCTGGTGGCTCTACCGACGCCTGCCCTTGCCCGCCATGACCGATGCCGCCACCGCCGCACCGGCGCCACTCGGCCCCTCGCGCGGCGTCGTGGTCAAGCTGGCCGCGCTGTTCTCGGTCGACTCGTTCGCCGGCGGCCTGGTGCTGAACAGCCTGATCTCGCTGTGGCTGCTGCAACGCTTCGGCCTCACGCTCACCGCCGCGGGGGCCTTCTTCTTCTGGAGCGGCCTGCTCAGTGCGGCATCGCAACTGGCCGCACCCTGGGTGGCGCGGCGCATCGGTCTGCTCAACACCATGGTCTTCACCCACATCCCGGCCAACCTGTGCCTGATCGCCGCGGCCTTGGCGCCGACCTTGCCGCTCGCCTTGGGCCTGCTGCTGGTGCGGGCCCTGCTGTCGCAAATGGACGTGCCGACGCGCACGGCGTACGTGATGAGCGTCGTCACAGCGCCCGAGCGCGCGGCCGCTGCCAGTTTCACGACCGTCCCTCGCAGCCTGGCCTCGGCCGCCAGCCCGGTCCTGGCCGGCGCCCTCTTCGCGAGCGGCTGGCTGGCCGCGCCGCTGCTGTTGTGCGGTGTGCTGAAGATCGGCTACGACCTCAGCCTGTGGCGTGCCTGCCGAGGACATCCGTTGCACGGCGACTGAGGCCTTGCCGCGGCACGTCGGTCATGGGCCTTGACGATGCTCAGGTGGACTCGAGTCGCGTGGCCGCATGTTCAAATCCACCCGCCTGGGTTCGTTCGGAGAACCACCATGCAGCCGACGCAAATCGACCTTCTGCAAGGCATGCCGATCTTCGGCGCGATCCGCGTCGATGCGCTGCAATTCCTGCTCGAGCAGGCGCGTGAGGTCGGCGTGCGGGCGGGTGAGTTCTTCTTCCGCGAGAACGACCTGGCGACATCGATGTTCGTGCTCAAAAGCGGCCGTGCGGTGGTGCTCAAAGGCTGGCAGGGCCGCGACACCGAGTTGCACCGTCTGGGCGCGGGCGACTGCTTCGGCGAGATGGCCCTGATGGACCTTGCGCCGCGCAGCGCATCGGTGTTCGCGGTCGAAGATTGCCGCGCGATCGAACTCGGCGCGGCCGACCTACTGCGGCTGTTCGAGCGCGACGCCGAGCAATTCGCGCTGATCCAGATGAATATCGGCCGCGAGGTCTGCCGCCGCCTGCGAGCCACCGACGAGCGGCTCTACCGGATCACGATGGGCGAGCAAAAGTCCGGGCGAGACCCTGTTCCTCGACATCTGAGGTGCGGTGCGGGGCCCGGCGGCCCTTGTGCGGCCCTTGTGCGGCTCGCGCAGCCGCGCCCTCAGGCTTTGGGCGGCAAGTGGAAGTTGGGCGTCGAGCGCATCACCTGCAACTCGTCATCGGTCATGTCGACCGCGATGTCGGCGAACAGCGGTGTGCTGAGGTAGCGCTCGCCAGTGTCGGGCAGCATGCACAGCACGACCGACCCCTTGGGGGCGTCCTGGCACACCTGCAACGCGCCGGAGAACGTGCCGCCGCCAGACGTGCCGACGAAGATGCCTTCCTTCTGCGCGAGCTGGCGGCTCCAGTGCATCGCCTCGGCGCCGGTGATCGGCACGATACGATGGATCGCGCCGGAAGCGACGGCGTCTCCGGCCAGCTTGGGAATGAAGTCCGGGCTCCAGCCTTGCAGGGGGTGCGGCTTCCACGAAGGGTGGCTCTGCACGGCGCTGCCGTCGGGCTTGCGCTGCTGGGCCACGCCGCTGGCGAGCATCGGCGCGTCGGCCGGCTCGCACACCACGATCTTGGTGTCCGGGCGCTCCTGGGCCAGCACCCGCGCCACGCCTTTGAGGGTGCCGCCGGTGCCGAAGGCAGTGACCCAATAGTCCAGCCGTTCACCGGCGAAGTCATTGACGATCTCGCGCGCCGTGGTGCGCGAGTGCATGTCGGCGTTGGCCTCGTTCTCGAACTGGCGGGTCAGGAACCAGCCGTGCTTCTCGGCCAGTTCGACGGCCTTCTTGACCATCCCCGTGCCGCGCTCGGCGGCCGGCGTCAGCACCACCTTGGCGCCCAGAAAGCGCATCAGCTTGCGCCGCTCGACACTGAAGGTCTCGACCATCGTCACCACCAATGGGTAGCCCTTCTGCGCGCAGACCATCGCCAGGCCGATGCCGGTGTTGCCGCTGGTGGCCTCGATCACCGTCTGCCCCGGCTTCAGGGCGCCGCTGCGTTCGGCATCTTCGATCACGCCCAGTGCCAGGCGATCCTTCACCGAGCCGAGCGGGTTGAAGGCCTCGATCTTCACGTAAAGCTCGACGCCGGGCGGCGCGAGCCTGCCGATCTTCACCACCGGCGTGTTGCCCACGGTGCCCAGGATGTTGGCGAACTTGGTCATGCGTCGGATCCTTGTGTCGGCAGTATGCGAATGCAGCGTGAGCATAGGCGCGAATGGCCCCTCGCGCACAGCCGCCC
This sequence comes from Burkholderiales bacterium, assembly GCA_031379365.1. GTDB lineage: Bacteria > Pseudomonadota > Gammaproteobacteria > Burkholderiales > Burkholderiaceae_C > CADEEN01. The sequence goes on along the minus strand of JANNFB010000271.1, from coordinate 3,578 downwards.
CGCCGTCATGGTCGGCATCGGTGCCACCACAGCTGGCGCTTCGTCCGCGTAGCGCTGGCCTGGTGGCGCTCAGGCGCAGCGCGCCAGCTCAATACACCGGCACGTACTCGACTGCGCCGGTGTCGCCGTCGTAGATCATCTCGTACGGGAACCAGTAGATCTCTTCGTAACCGTAGTCGTCGACGTAGGCAAAACCGATGTAGACCGTGCCGAGTGATTGCGCCTGCGCCAGTTGGTAGCCAACGTACTGCGTCCCCTCGGCCCGGGCCATCTTCTTGCTCGTCTTGTACTTCTTGACCGGCAACTCACCCTTCTTGTTGTGCTTGACGTGCAGGCCCGCGACTTTGCCGTCCTTGACGTCGATCGACACCATGTGCGGCCCCTTCTTGTCGATGACGTGTTTGCCATGGGTCTTGATCTTGTCGCCGAGCAGCTTCTTGCCGTCGTGATGGGTTGCCTTCGGAGCCGCCATGGCTGCGCCGCCGATTGCGAACGCACCGAGGGCGACGAGTTGGGCGGTGACGATGCGGCGGGTGGGGTTCATGGTGGGTCTCCAGTCTTGAGAATCGGATGGCGGGGGTGCCGGCGTGCGAATCGGTTCGCGACATCGCCGAACAACCCGATGCTATTGAGGGCCCCGAGCGCGTCTGTGCCATGACGCACGTAGCGCTGCGCTGGCGCGAACGGCAGGGCCGCGGGGCCGCCAACCTGTGTCAGGGCGTGTACCGGGCGGCTGTAACCTCGGGACCTCGACGGAACCCCACTCATACCGCCCATGTTCGGCCAATCCAAACCTGTTGTATTCGAGCGCTACGGCAAGCGCCGCTCGGGCTGGCGCCTGCCGCGCTGGCTGGTATTGCTGCTGTTGGGTATCGCTGTCGGTGCCGGCGGCGTCGTCTTCGTGCAGGAGCGGTACCTGCCGCCACGGCTGTCGGCCGACGCGTCGAGCCAGCTGCGCAGCGCCTTCGAGCAGGCCGTTGCCGAGCGGCAGCGGCTGCAACGCGAGCTCGGCGAAACCGGCAAACAGCTCGCCACCGCGCTGGCCGACAAGAAGCGCCAGGACGAGGAGCTTGCCGCGCCGCGCGCCGTCGCCCAGCGGCTGCGCGACGAGCTCGGCGCAGTCATCGGCGCACTGCCGCCCGACCCGCGGGGCGGCGTCGTCGAGGTGCGCGCCGGTCGCTTCACCGCCCAGGGCAGCGCACTGGCCTATGACGTGGTGCTCACGCGCGAACGTGCCGGCGCCGCGCCGCTGCCCGGCGTGATGCAGCTCAGCGTCACCGGCGCGGCTGCGCGTGGCAATGAAACCACCGTCAACCTGAAGCCGGTGGAGGTGTCGATCGGCAGCCAACAGGTGCTGCGTGGCAGCCTGGCGCTGCCAGAAGGCTTCCGGCCGCGCCAGGCCACCGTGCAGGTGCTCGATCGGCCGGGCGGCAAGCCGCTGGGTATGCGCGTCATGTTGGTTAAGTAGTGCGCGACCATGTGGCTCGGTAGTTGCACCGTGGCCGAATTGACTGCGCCCGCCGACACTCCTTGCTTCTGCAACCTGCAAGAACGAGGAGCGAACATGTTCGGATTTCTCCGATGGATAGCGTTGGCCGCGATGGTCTTCGCAGTCGGCGGCCTTGCCGCCGCGCCGCGAGACGGCATCGATGTGCGCCTGTCGGCCGCGGCCCCGGTGCTGCGCGGTGACGTTGACGTGGTGATCACCGTGAGCGTGACAAACACCAACCGGCACCCGGTCAACCTGCTGCGCTGGCAATTGCCCGCGGAAGAGGTCGAGGGCGCGCTGTTCAAAATCACCCGAGACGGCGAGCGCGTGGCCTACACAGGCCCTCTGGTCAAGCGCGCAGCGCCGGGTGCGGCCGACCATGTGCGCCTGGATGCCGGCGCGACCCTCAGCTATGAAGTCGAGCTGACGGCCGCATACGACCTCTCGCGCAGCGGCCGCTACGCCGTCGAATACGTCACCCGCGGCGGGCACGGCGCAAATGCCGCCGAACTGCGCTCCGACGCGCTGTACCTGTGGCTCGAAGGCCGCAGCGGCAAGGGCCTGGCAGCGTCAGCCGCGCCCCAGGTTACAACGGCTGCGTCGATCGCCTACACCGGCAACTGCTCGGCGTCGCAACAAAACACGCTGGCGTCGGCGGTGGCGGCAGCGACCTCATATGCCAACGGCGCAATGACCTACCTGAACGGCACGCCGTCAGCCACGCAGCGCTACGTCAAGTGGTTCGGCACCTATTCGAGCGCCAACTGGGGCACGGCCATGGCCCACTTCACGAGCATCCAGGGCGCCTTCACGACTCAGGCGCTGACGCTCGACTGCAAGTGCAAGAAACCCAGCACCTACGCCTACGTCTACCCCAGCCAGCCATACAAGATCTACCTTTGTGGCGCCTTCTGGAGCGCGCCGCTGACGGGCACCGACTCCAAGGGCGGCACGCTGATCCACGAGATGTCTCACTTCACCGTGGTGGCCGGCACCGATGACTGGGCCTATGGCCAGTCGGCCGCCGCGGCGCTAGCCATCTCAGACCCCGTCAAGGCGCTCGACAACGCTGATAGCCACGAGTACTTCGCCGAGAACACGCCAGCGCTTCCCTGACCCAGTGATGTGGTTGCGGTGGCTGTGCAGTGGTGTGTTGCTGGCCACCGCGATGACGACGGCCCTCGCCACGCCGGCAGCCTCGCAACTGCGCTGCACGCTGATGCTGCCGGCGCAGGCCGTAGCGGGCCAGGCCGTGCCGCTGCGCCTGCGGGTCGCCAACCCCGGGGCGGCGGGCGTGCACCTGCTGGTCTGGGGCACCCCGTTCGAAGAAGCCTGGTTCGCACCCTTCGTGACCGTGTTCCGCGACGGCACCGAACTGGCCTACCGCGGCGCGGCGCTCAAGCGCGGCGACCCCGAGCGCAGCGAGTACCTGTACCTCGCACCCGGCCGCTCACGCAGCGCCACGCTCGATCTGGCTGAGGCCTTCGACCTGCGCCAACCCGGCCGCTACCGCGTCGAGCCGCGCCTCGTGCTGCATGACGTGCTGCCGGCCGACGCAGCCAGGCCGCCGCGCTCGCGTGCTCAGCACGCCCCCCAGGCACCGGCCTGCGCGGCCGTGACGTTCGAATTGCACTCGCCACGGACTTGAGCGGATGTTTCCGTCGCGCCGCTGGCCGCCCCGGCTAACGCCGCACGTCGAGCAAACCCACGAGATCCGAGGTCTGCGGATGGCGGTTGAGGCTCTCGTTGAGTTAGCGCGCCACTTCGACCACATCGGCCTCGCTCCAGGCCAGTGCCGCAGTCGCCTGCCAGCGCCGCACCAGACCCTTCAGTCTGCCCCAGTCGATGGCGAGCTTGCGGTCGCGCCGGTGCACCTGCTTGTTGCGGCAGGCCATGCGATGGGTCGTGCAGAGCGTCTACCAGAGCGACATCTGCGCGCCGCCACCATTACGGTGGGCGCGGGCGGCTTCGCCAGCGCCACGCTGCAGGCCAGGGCCATACGCAGCAGCAGCGCAACATCGGGTGCATGTCTTGGTGTTCTCGGCGACATCGGCGCACTCCGGGGACCATGACCTGTCACGCCTGCGCC
>JANNFB010000242.1:0-32833 GCA_031379365.1 Burkholderiales bacterium | reverse complement strand
GGAATCGCTGGCCGGCATCATGGGCGGCGACGCCACGGCCGTAAGCGACGGCACGCGCAACGTCTATGTCGAAGCCGCGTTTTGGTGGCCGGAGGCGGTGCAGGGCCGCTCGCGCCGCTACAACTTCACGACCGACGCCGGTCACCGCTTCGAGCGCGGCGTCGACCCGGTCGGCACGGTCGAGCACATCGAGCGCATCACGCAGTTGATCATCGACATCTGCGGCGGCGAAGCCGGCCCGATGGACGACCAGCAATTCGAGCTGCCGCAACGCGCGCCGTTGATGCTGCGCGTGGCGCGTGCATCGAAGGTCATCGGCATGCCGGTGACGCAGGCCGAGTGCGCCGACGTGATGCGGCGCCTGAATTTCGCGTTCTCGGAGGGCGAGGGCTCGATCACCGTCACGCCGCCGTCGTGGCGCTACGACTTGGCGATCGAAGAGGACCTGATCGAGGAAGTCATCCGCGTTCTCGGTTACCACCGATTGCCGATCACGCCGCCGCTGGCCGCCCTGACCGCGCGCGTGGCGCCCGAGGCTCGCCGCGGCGTGCATGCCGTGCGCCACGCGCTGGCCGCGTTGGGCTACCAGGAGACGATCAGCTACAGCTTTGTCGAAGCCCGCTGGGAGCATGAGCTGGCCGGCAATGCCGATCCGATCGCGGTGCTCAACCCGATTTCCGCACCGCTGGCGGTGATGCGTTCGAGCCTGATCGGCAGCTTGGTCGGCGTCTTGCGCCACAACCTCGCGCGCCGTGCCGACCGCGTGCGCGTATTCGAGGTTGGGCGTGTCTTCAAGCGCGACGCCAGTGCGGCCAACGGACCGCTCAGTGTGGCCGGCATCGATCAACCGATGTGCGTGGCCAGCTTGGCCTACGGGCCCACCGACGCCACGCAGTGGGGTACAACAGAACGCGCTGTCGATTTCTTCGACATCAAGGGCGACGTCGAGGCCTTGCTGGCGCCGCAGCGCCCGCGCTTCGTTGCCGCGGAACATCCCGCGCTGCACCCGGGCCGCAGCGCATGTATCGAGCTCGATGGCCAAGCCGTCGGCTGGTGCGGCGAGTTGCACCCCCGCTGGCGTCAGGCCTACGAGCTGCCGCAGGCGCCGATGTTGTTCGAGATCGATCTGGCCGCCGCGCAGGCACGTCAGCTGCCTCATGCGCTGCCCGTGGCCAAGCAGCAGGCGGCCGTGCGCGACCTGGCCCTGGTGCTGCCCGACCATGTGAGCCACGACGCCGTGATCGCCTGCGCGTTGGCCGACGGCGCGGGCTTGGTGCGTTCGGCGCGATTGTTCGACCTGTACAAGCCCAAGACCCTCGTGGCCGGCATCGGCAGCGATGAACGCAGCCTGGCCATTCGCCTGGAATTGCGCGACGACGAGGCCAGCTTGACCGAGCAACACATCGACGCGGCCATCGAGTCCACACTCGCCCGCCTGCAAACGCAACTTGGCGCGCGCCTGAGGGCCTGACCGATGACCTCAAAACCGCCTGTCCAAGGGGAAGCGTTACCGCCTAACGAAGGAGTAGTGCTGCCATCGTTGGAGACTCCGACGCTGACCAAAGCGGAGCTGGCCGAATTGCTGTTCGAGCGTCTGGGCCTGAACAAGCGGGAGTCGAAGGACATGGTCGAAGCCTTCTTCGACATCGTTCATGCCGCCCTGGTGTCGGGCGACGACATCAAGCTGTCGGGCTTCGGCAACTTCAACATCCGGCGCAAGGCACCGCGCCCCGGACGCAACCCGCGCACGGGTGAAGCCATCCCGATCAAGGCGCGCAATGTGGTCACATTTCACGCCAGCCACAAATTGAAGGGCCTGGTGCAAGGCGAGATCGTTGCCGACGAAGAGTTCGAGTAAAGTCTCAGCTTTCCCAATGAAAGCCGTTGATTTCAATGGAGAAAGCGCTCCCGGCGATCCCCGCAAAACGCTACTTCACCATCGGTGAAGTGAGCGAATTGTGCGGCGTGAAGCCGTACGTGCTGCGCTATTGGGAGCAGGAGTTCACCCAGCTCAAGCCGATGAAGCGGCGCGGCAATCGCCGCTACTACCAGCACCACGAAGTGCTGCTGATTCGACGGATCCGCGAGCTTCTCTATGGCCAGGGCTTCACCATCAGTGGCGCACGCAACCGCCTGGGTGACCTTGCTGGCCACGATCCCGATGCCCCGAGCGCGCCCTTCGACCTCGAGTTACCTGACGAGGCCGATGAAGACGCTCTGTTGGGTACCCGCGAGGCCGCCGGTGACGCCCGAGCTGCGAGCGACCCACCGTTTTCAACGGCGTCGCCCTCGGTGCTGGAACTGAGAGACGAGCTCATGGCGATTCGCAGCCTGCTGAGCCCCTGATGCACTTGAGCCTGCGGCTATACTCTGTCGTTCAGTCGGGGTGTAGCGCAGCCTGGTAGCGCACTTGCATGGGGTGCAAGGGGTCGCGAGTTCGAATCCCGCCACCCCGACCAATGAAATCAACGGGTTAGCTCTCACAAGGGGCTAGCCCGTTTCTTTTGCTGCGCCTCAAACCGCACCGGGACCGACAGTCGGGATGACCACCTGGCAAGCAATGCCCTGGCCCGCAAGTTGGCGCCAGTGCACGCTGCCACCCAGTTGTTTGACCCGTTTGCGCACGCCGCCCAGGCCCAGCCCGTGGGACCAGGTTTCGGGCTCTCGGCCGCGGCCGTTGTCCACCACGGCGAGTGTCAGCACACCGTGCTCCAGGTTGGCGTGAATGTCGACGTGCGTGGCGTGGGCATGGGCCAGCACATTGCTCACCAGTTCGCGCAGGATGCGGGTAAGGGCGGACCACTGCACCACGCCGAGTTCAAAGTCGTGGTCGACGTTGAAGGCCCACGTCACTTCGCAACCACCGGCCGCAAGGCGCTGCGTGATGTCGGCCTTCCACTCGGCCACGGCGTACGACAAGCGGTGGTCGGTGGCTGCCAGGCCGCGGGTCAGGGTCTTGAGGTCCTTCAAGGTGTGGCGCACGTAGTCTTCCATTTCGCGCGTTGGGGCCTGGTACATCAACGTCAGTAGGCGCGCGCCGATGTCGTCATGCAGGTCTTGGGCAATGCGCACGCGTTCTTCATGGCGGCCGCGCTCGACCGCCCGGTCGAAGGCCACCGCCCTGGACACCTGGTCTACCACCTGGTCGGCCAGCCGAGCGTCGTCACTTGTGAACATGCGTCGGCCCCGTTGCGCAAACCCCAGTGCGATCACGCTGGGTGCCGCGGCCGTGGAGAGCTGTGGCACCGGCACGAGCAGGCTGGCGCCCTCGCCGACCACGCGGCTGCGACTGCTGCGCCGCGCCAGCACGGTGGCCTCAAGCGGCTCGAACATCTCACGCAGCAGCTGCGTGAGGTGTTTGTCGACCGTGTGCGGTTTCGTCTGCAGTTCGCGCACCATGCGGTAGAGCTGTTCGAACATGCGCTCCGTGGTGATGCGTTCGCGCGCCAGCACCTGGTTCAGCAGCCACTGCCGCAGGCCGGCGTAAAGGCCCAGTGAGATGAACAACGCCAAGGTCAGCGATGCGAAGTTGCTCAGGGAGAACAGTGCAACGAACAGCAAGTCGAGCGACGTGGCCATCGTGCTGACACCGGCCAGCAACGCGAACTCGCGCATCAGTTGCTGTGTGCGGGCCATGAAGGGCAGCATCAGCAACATGGAGGCGAGAAAGACCACCCATACCGCCGCACCGATGCTGACGGCCTGGCCCTGCAGCCCGGTCTGGGGTCCGACCGCTGCAATCGACAAGGTCAGCAGGACCAGGGTGCCGACGGACAGTGCACAAAGGCGCCACATCACCGCGGCCAGCGGGTGCGGCATCGTCGATTGCACCCAGGCCAGCTGGGCCACTGCCAGCAGGCCGCAGGCGATTGCCACGGACTGCGTCCACCACCACGCATGAGACAGCAATCCGCCCTGCTGGGCTGCCAACAACGCCACCACTGCCAACCAGATGGCGGCCGCGCGGGCGCCATGGCCGGTGAGTCGGCGTGGGTGCAGGCCGGTGACATGGACGAGGGCGGCGGCCGTGACGAGGTCAAAGCCTGTGCGCAGGTCGTGGTCCCATTGCATGAAACCGGCCGGCAGGCCCAAGGTCGAGAGCGATTCGGCAGCCAGGAACACGAGGTTACCGACGTGGGCCAGGGCCATGGTCGCGTACAGGACATTGCGCACCTCCGGCCGCGCCAGCACCACGACCATGGTCACGAGGTAGAGCAGGAGCGCCAAGGTGGTGCAGAACCAGAACATCGCGCCCAAGCCGCCGGCGCCGCGAGGTTGCGCCGTCACGGGCAGCACTTGCCCATCGGGCAGCGTCAGGCGCACGGATCCCGAGGCCAGGGCACGGGCGAGGGTGTCGTGTTGATCGGCCTGGCGCGCGCGCTGCCCATCGTCGACGACCCAGCGAGCCGAACGTTGCAACAACAGGGCGTCGACCGGCGTGCTGCGCCCCGCTTCGTCGGCGATCGCGCTCACCGCTTGTGGCCGGCCGCTGGCATCGAGCACGAGCAGGGCGCCTGCATCATTGGCTTGCAAGGCCACCGGCAGTGCCGGGACCGCAGCCAGTGTGCGTATCAACAGCAACATGCCGACGCAGCCGATCAGTGCAGCAGCGACCAGGGCGCGTGCACGCCATCCGATCCATCGCGCGCCCAGGTAACGCTGGCCGAGGCTGCGCTCCCAAGGGCCTTGCCTCTGGGCGGGTGAAGGCGCCACGGCCTCGCCAGATTGCGGCTGTGAATCGGGCATGGGCGGCATCGCGGGCAATTCGCAGCCTGGGCCGCCGCCGTCAGTTCAGACCAAACCTTGCTTGCTGGCCAGCACAGCTGCTTCCGCCCGGCTGGAGACGTTCAGCTTCTTGTAGATCGACTTGATGTGGTCGTTGACCGTGAACCACTTGATCCCCATCAGGTTGGCGATCTCCTTGATCGTGAAGCCCTTGCTCAGGTAGGTGAGGACTTCTGTTTCGCGCGGTGTCAGGTGCTCATGCTCGGGTGCTTTGTCGACCAATGGCACGGGCCGGCTGTTCGTGAACGCGCCAGGCGAAGTCGTGAAAGCAAAGCTGTGCGCCCCTTTCTCGGCATCGTGGCCATCGCGAAAATGCGTCAGGAGGCGGCGCGCGATTGCGGGGGACAGCGGCGGCTGACCGCGCACGATCTTCTGCAATTCTTCGACCAGCACCTCAAAGCGGTCTTCCTTGAGCAGGTAACCGTCGGCGCCGCACTGCAGGGCCGGAAACAGGTGATCGTCATCGGAGTACAGCGTGGTCACGATCTTGGTCGCCGGGTAGTGCCCCAGTTCCGCCAGCAGATCCATGCCGTTGCCATCGGGCAATTCGAGGTCGACCAGGATCAGACGAAACGGGTCCGTGCCGTGCATCCCGCTGACGCCACCTGCCAGGGTGATGTCACGGCGCGCGGTCTCGAGGTCGCCGGCTTCAGTGATCAGGAGGGTGTCGCTGAAACTCTCGCGCACCACCCGGCACAGGAAACTGCGGGCCACCGGGTTGTCTTCCAGGATCAGGACCTTGACTGCCATCGCGGTAGCTCCCAGGGCACCTCAGAGCGGGCAGGACCTGCCCGAGCGCGCGCCATCCTAGCGCATTGGCGCCGCCGCCACGAGGCCATCGCGATCGCTCAGTTGAGTAGCAAGAGCTTGCCGCAGACTTGGCGCGACGCCATGCGGGCGTAGCCCTGCGCCAGGTCGGCCATGGGCAAGCGGCTGTCGATGGCCGGCTTGACCTTGCCTTGCGCGTACCACGCGAAGAGCTCGGCCAGAGCGCCGCGGAATGCCTTGGGCTCGCGGCGTACGAAGTCGCCCCAAAACACGCCCAGGATCGAGGCGCCCTTGAGCAGGGCCAGATTCCATGGCAGGGCGGGGATCGGCCCGGCAGCGAAGCCGATCACGAGGTAGCGGCCACGCCACGCAATGGAGCGGAAGGCCGCCTCTGCCAACTCACCACCGACCGGGTCGTACACGACATCGGCCCCGCGACCCGCGGTGGCCGCCTTCAAGGCCTCGCGCAGGTTCTCACGCGAGGTGTTGATGGTCGCGTCTGCGCCCAGGGTCTGACAGAAGGCACACTTGACGTCACTCGACGCCGCCGCGATCACGCGGGCGCCCGCCGCCTTTGCAATCTGCACTGCGGCGCTGCCCACGCCGCCCGCGGCTCCGAGCACCAACACGGTCTCGCCACTTTGCAAGGCAGCGCGGTCGATCAAGGCGTGGTGCGAGGTGCCGTAGGTGAACGCAAAGGCCGCTGCGTCGTCGAGGTCGAAACCGGCAGGCAGCGGCATCACGACCGCGCCATCGACGCAAGCATGGGTGGCGAAGCCGCCCGTGACACCGATCGTGGCCACGCGCTCGCCTACGGTCAGGTGGCGCACGCCGTCACCCACGGCCTCGATTACACCCGAAAACTCGCTGCCTGGCACGAAGGGCAGCGGGGGCTTGATCTGGTACTTGTTTTGTACCGTGAGCAAGTCGGGAAAGTTCAGGCTCGCCGCATGGACACGGATGCGCACCTGCCCAGCGCCCGGTTCCGGCGTTGGCAGCGCCTGCCAGCGCAACGCTTCGACGCCGGTCGGTTCCTCGCACAGCCACGCATGCATCATCGTCCTCAAGAAGCTTCGCAAGCGCTGATGATAGACAGCGCGCTCTGCCTACAATCCGTCCATGAGAATCTTGATCGCCAACGACGATGGTTACCTTGCTCCGGGCCTGGCCGCGCTCGTGCAAGCCATGCAGGGCCTCGGTGACATCGATGTCATTGCGCCTGAGCAGAACGCCAGCGGAACCTCCAATGCGCTGACGTTGAGCCGACCGCTGACCGTGCACCATGCCAGCAATGGCTTTCGCTACATCAACGGCACGCCGTCCGACAGCGTGCACGTGGCGCTCACCGGCCTGTTGCCGCACCGACCCGACCTGGTCCTGTCTGGCATCAACAACGGCGCCAACATGGGCGATGACACGCTCTACTCGGGCACCGTCGCAGCAGCCATGGAAGGCTTCCTGTTCGGTATTCCCGCGATCGCGTTCTCGCAGGTCGAGAAGGGCTGGGGCCATCTGGACGCAGCCGCCCAGGTGGCGCGCGCCGTCGTCGAGCAGGTCCTGGCGCAGCAGCCCATGCAGCGACCCTGGTTGCTCAACGTGAACATTCCCAACCGGGCCGATGCCCACGCCTTGCCGCGGCAGATCACCCGATTGGGCCGCCGCCACGCCAGCGAACCGGTGATTCGACAGACCAGCCCACGCGGCGAGACGATCTACTGGATCGGCCCGGCGGGAGACGCGCGAGAGGCCGGCGAGGGCACGGATTTCCACGCGACGGCCAACGACTGCATCTCGATCACCCCCCTGCAGGTCGACTTGACGGACCATGCCGGCCTGGCAGGCTGGCGTCAGGCCTTCGGTCGAACCGGCGCGCAGTGAGCCAAGGACCCCGCCGCTTCCCGCTGGCGCTGGAACGCGTTGGTCCCAACCCCCAAGCCGACCGGTCCCGGGTTGCGCGGCGCGACAAGCCTGCCGGCGCCGGCGGGTCGCAGGGTTCCGTCAGCCTCGGCCTGGGACTCGACTCGCAGGCCGTGCGAGCCCGAATGGTGCAGCGCCTGCGCGTCGAGGGCGTGACCTGCGAGCCCGTGCTGGCTGCGCTGGCCCAAGTGCCGCGCCACCAGTTCGTTGACACGGCCTTGGCGGCGCAGGCCTATGAAGACACGGCCCTGCCCATCGGCCTGGACCAGACGATTTCCAAGCCGTCGGTGATTGCACGCATGTTGAGCCTGCTGTTCGAGGGCCGCGAGGCCCTGCAGAGTGGCTCACTCGGTCGCGTGCTCGAGATCGGCACCGGTTGCGGCTACCAGGCGGCGCTGCTGTCGCTGCTGGCGCGGCAGGTGATCTCGGTGGAGCGCCTGCGCCCCTTGTTCGACCGCGCCCGCGACAACCTCGCGCCCTTGCGCAGCGACAAGCTGCGACTGGTTTACGCCGATGGCCGATGGGGCCATGCCCCGAACGCCCCCTACGACACCATCATTTGTGCGGCAGGCGGTGACGACGTGCCCACCGCCTGGCTGGAACAGATGGCCCTGGGAGGGCGCCTGGTGGCACCAACCCGCAGTGCCGTCGGCACAGGCCAGGTCTTGCTGGTGGTCGACCGCAGCGTGGACGGTTGGTCACGCCAGAGCCACGAAGCGGTCAACTTCGTGCCGTTAAAATCGGGCACAGCATGACCCCTTCCACTCTCATCAGCCTGGTGAATCCCCTGCGGACCGTGACCGCCCTGATCGCCCTGTCAACGTTGCTCGGCGGCTGTGCGACCTCGTTGAACCGCGCGCCGGTCGAAGACCGTGGGGCTCGCGCGGGCGGTGCCGCGGCCACGTCGAGTTCTGCGCCGTCGGAGTCCCCAAAGGCGATGCCGGGTGCCGAGAACGCCGGCAAGCCGGGCTACTACACCGTGCGGCCAGGCGACACCCTCATTCGCGTTGGTCTCGACAGCGGCCAGAACTGGCGCGACATCGCGCGCTGGAACAACATAGACAACCCGAATTTGCTGGAGGTCGGGCAAGTGCTGCGTGTTGCGGCTCCGGGCACCGATGCCTCGGCCACGGCGGCTCGCGCCGTGGTGCCGACGCGCGTTGAGGCGCGTCCACTCGAACCCGCGGCAGGCGGCGCTTCGGCCGCAGGCGGGGCTCCTCCGGCCACTGCCGTGGTGCCCGCTGCCGGCGCGGTGGCAGCCGCAACAACTCCGGCAGCGGCGTCTGCGCCTGCGCCAGCACGCGACGATGAAGTGGCCTGGGCCTGGCCTACGGCGGCGGCGGTGGCTGCCCCCTTCGACGAGGCGCGCAGCAAGGGGTTGACCTTTGCCGGCAAGGCCGGCGATGCCGTCCTGGCGGCTGGCGACGGACGCGTGATCTACGTCGGTTCGGGTGTGCGTGGCTATGGCAATCTGGTCATCGTCAAGCACAACAACACCTATCTCACCGCGTACGCGCACAACCAGGCCTTGCTGGTCAAGGAAGACCAGGTGGTACGACGCGGTCAGAAGATTGCTGAGATGGGGTCGAGCGACGCCGAGCGCGTGCAGTTGCACTTTGAGATCCGCAGGCTCGGCAAGCCTGTCGATCCGGCGCGCCTCTTGCCTGCACGGTAACGCTCGATACGGTCCCAGCAGTGCGCGCGGTGCATCCCGGCCGGGATAATGGCGCCCCATGACAGCAGAGCATGAGTGGTTGACGGTCGAGTCGCTCGACCTCGAGGCCCAAGGCGTCGCGCACGACAGCGAAGGCAAGGTGGTCTTCATCGAGGGTGCGTTGCCAGGCGAGTCGGTGCAGGTCAAGGTCCACCGGCGCAAGAACCAGTGGGAGCAGGCCACGATGACAGCCCTGCGCCGTGACAGTTCGCAACGGGTGACGCCCGCCTGTCCGCACTTCGGCCTGCATGCGGGCGCCTGCGGTGGTTGCAAGATGCAGCACCTGCACGCGGCGGCCCAAGTGGCGGTCAAGCAGCGCGCCCTGGAGGACAGTCTCTGGCATCTCGGCAAGGTTCGCGCGGACCGGGTTTTGCGTCCGATCGAGGGGCCGGCCTGGGGCTACCGTGACCGCGCCCGCTTGTCGGTGCGTTTCGTCGCCAAGAAGGGCGCCGTGCTGGTCGGGTTCCACGAGCGCAAGTCGAGCTTCATCGCCGACATGAAGAGTTGTGCGGTGCTCTCCCCGCGGGTCAGTGCGCTGCTGTTGCCGCTGCGTGCGTTGGTCTCGGGCATGGAGGGCCGCGACCGCTTGCCACAGATCGAGGTCGCCGTCGGAGGCCGGGTGATCGCCCTGGTGCTGAGGCACCTCGAACCACTCAGTGAGCCCGACTTGCAGCGTTTGCGCGACTTCGCTTGCGAGCATGACGTGCAATGGTGGCTGCAAGCCTCAGGGCCCGACACCGTGGTGCGACTGGATCAGGCCGGCCCGGAGTTGGCTTACGCCTTGCCAGAGTTCGGCGTAAACGTGCCTTTCAAACCAACCGACTTCACCCAGGTCAACCCGCACATCAATGCCGTCCTCGTGGGCCGAGCACTCCGGCTGCTCGAGGTTCAGGCGCACGAGCGTGTGATCGATTGGTTCTGTGGTTTGGGCAATTTCACCTTGCCTTTGGCGACGCAGGCCCGCGAAGTCCTGGGCATCGAAGGCAGTCAAGTGCTGGTTGACCGAGCCGCGTCCAACGCCCAGCGCAATGGTTTGGCGCCAAAGACGCGGTTCGTTGCGCGCAATCTGTTCGAGTTGAGCGCATCACAGTTGGCTGCCGATGGGGTGGCAGACAAGTGGTTGATTGACCCGCCAAGAGAGGGTGCTTTTGCCTTGGTCAAGGCGCTCGCCGAACTGCGCGCCGAGCCGGCGCTGTCACCGGATTGGTCCGCGCCCCAACGCATCGTCTACGTCAGCTGCAATCCAGCGACATTGGCGCGGGACGCAGGCCTGCTCGTGCACCAGGCCGGTTACCAGTGCAGCGCAGCGGGCGCCGTCAACATGTTTCCGCACACGGCCCACGTCGAGAGCATTGCTGTCTTCGATCGCGGTTCGTAGCAACCCAAAGAAAAAGGGCCCGCAAAGGGGCCCTGTGCGTGGATCGGCGAGCCGTCAGTCGCGTTCGCCGCCGAAGATGCCCAGCAGCGCCAGCAGGCTCTGGAACACGTTATAGATGTCAAGGTAGATCGCCAGGGTGGCAGTGACGTAATTGGTCTCGCCGCCGTCGATCACGCGCTTGATGTCATAAAGCATGAAAGCCGAGAACAGCCCAATGGCAATCACCGACAACGTGATCATCAGCGCACTCGACTGAACGAAGATGTTGATCACGCCAGCCACCAGCAGCAAGATGGCGCCGACGAACAGGAACTTGCCCATGCTCGACAGATCGCGCTTGATCACACTGGCCAGACTGGCCATCGCAAAGAACACCGCCGCCGTGCCACCGAAAGCGGTCATGATCAGTGAGGAGCCGTTGCTGAAGCCGAGGATGGCAGCCAGGAGGCGCGACAACATCAGGCCCATGAAAAACGTGAAGCCAAGCAAGAGCGCGACACCGGTGCTTGAATTTTTGAACTTCTCGATGGCGAACATGAGCCCAAAGGCGCCCACGAGGAAAATCACGGTACTCAAGCCCATGCCGACCTTGGCCATCACGCCGGTCGTCACGCCGATCCAGGCGCCCAGCACCGTCGGCACGAGAGACAGGGCCAACAGCCAATAGGTGTTGCGCAGGACGCGGTTGCGCTCTTCTGCGAGTGCGCCCGATCCGACTTGTCCGGCATACGCCGTCTGAAGTTGCTCGTTCATCGTCACTAACCTCCGTGGATATACCGAGAGCCAACCAGCCCTCTTGGTGGCGCGAGTTTAGTTCCTGCTCCTGGGCTTGGCCAATAACCCTGCTTGCGCGCGGTTCATCCCCTGTGCGCGCGCGGAAGCGCATATTTCCGGTCGCAGGCCGACCGCGGGCCGGCGCAGCGTGAACTGAAGCACGCCGCCAATCTGGGGCGCCTATACTTCGACGGTTTGTCCGCACCCACCGCCCACGCCTGATCGCCACGCGCCGACGCTTTTCGTGCCCATCGCCCAGCCCAGGGCCAAGTGCGAGTGACCGCCTGCGCTGAGACTGGCTGGGCATCTCGCCCCGGAGTCCGTCTTGCTGCCTGTCCTGCCCCCCGCCGTCCTTGCACTTGCAGACGGCACGGTGTTCCACGGCACTTCGATCGGCGCTGCCGGTCACACCGTCGGTGAAGTCGTCTTCAACACAGCGTTGAGCGGTTACCAGGAGATCCTGACCGATCCGAGTTACTGCCGTCAGATCGTGACGCTGACATACCCGCACATCGGCAACTATGGCGTCAACGCCGAAGACGTGGAGGCTGGCAAGGTGTTCGCGGCCGGACTGGTCATCAGGGATCTGCCCCTCCTGGCATCGAACTTTCGCAGCTCGATGACGCTCGCCCAGTATCTGCAACGCGAAGCCACGGTGGCCATTGCCGATATCGATACCCGCAAGCTGACGCGCCATCTGCGCACCCATGGGGCGCAGAACGGCAGCATCGTGGCGTTTGAGGCGGGTGCGGCGGTGGCGCAGACCCAAGTCGCGGAGGCGGTGGCCATGGCCCGCGGCGCGCCGAACATGGCCGGCCTGGACCTGGCCAAGGTGGTTTCCGCGAAGGAGGCCTATGCCTGGACCGAGACGGAATGGACTCTCGGCGCCGGCTACGGCGCTCAGACGTCGCCGCGCTTTCACGTCGTGGCCTATGACTTCGGCGTCAAGCGCAACATCCTGCGCATGCTGGCCAGCCGGGGCTGCCGCGTCAGTGTCGTCCCGGCACAGACGCCCGCTGCCGAGGTGATGGCGATGGCGCCAGACGGCATTTTCCTGAGCAACGGGCCCGGAGACCCGGAGCCGTGCGACTACGCGATTGCGGCCACGCGCAGCCTGGTCGAGCGCGGCATCCCGACCTTCGGTATCTGCCTCGGTCACCAGATCCTGGCGCTGGCCTCTGGCGCCAGAACCTTCAAGATGAAGTTCGGCCACCATGGTGCCAACCACCCGGTGAAAGACCTCGACAGCGGACGCGTCAGCATCACCAGCCAGAACCATGGCTTCGCGGTGGACGAGGCGCAGTTACCGGCCAACCTTCGGCCGACGCATGTGAGCCTGTTCGACGGCACCCTGCAGGGGCTGGCGCGCATTGATCGACCCGCCTTTTGTTTCCAGGGCCACCCAGAAGCTTCTCCCGGCCCGCACGACATCGCCTACCTTTTCGATCGATTCACTGCGCTGATGGCGGAGACCCAACATGCCTAAGCGCACAGACCTCAAGAGCATCCTCATCATCGGTGCCGGACCGATCGTCATTGGCCAGGCCTGTGAGTTCGACTACTCCGGGGCCCAGGCATGCAAGGCGCTGAGGGAGGAGGGCTATCGGGTCGTCCTGGTCAACAGCAACCCGGCCACCATCATGACCGACCCAGGCATGGCGGATGCGACCTACATCGAGCCGATCACCTGGCAGGTCGTGGAGAAGATCATCGCCAAGGAGCGGCCGGATGCGGTGCTGCCGACCATGGGTGGGCAGACGGCTTTGAATTGCGCACTCGACCTGCACAAGCACGGCGTGCTGGCCAAGTACGGCGTCGAGATGATCGGGGCCAACGAGCGGGCCATCGAAAAGGCCGAAGACAGGCTGAAGTTCAAGGACGCAATGACGGGCATCGGCCTGGCCTCGGCACGCAGTGGCATTGCACACTCGCTCGACGAGGCGCTGGCCGTGCAAAAGCGAATCACGCGTGAGATCGGCGGCAGCGGCTTTCCGATGGTCGTGCGCCCGAGTTTCACCCTGGGCGGCACGGGTGGGGGCATCGCGTACCACCCTGAAGAGTTCGAAGAGATCTGCAAGCGCGGTCTGGACTTGTCGCCGACCAAGGAGCTGTTGATCGAGGAGTCGCTGATCGGCTGGAAAGAGTACGAGATGGAAGTCGTGCGCGACAAGGCCGACAACTGCATCATCGTCTGTGCGATCGAGAACCTCGACCCGATGGGCATCCACACCGGCGATTCGATCACCGTCGCCCCGGCGCAGACGCTGACCGACAAGGAGTACCAGCTGTTGCGCAACGCGTCGATCGCGATCCTGCGCGAGATCGGTGTCGACACCGGTGGCTCGAATGTGCAGTTCTCGATCAACCCGAAGGACGGGCGCATGGTCGTGATCGAGATGAACCCGCGCGTGTCGCGCTCATCGGCGCTGGCCTCCAAGGCAACTGGCTTTCCGATCGCCAAGGTTGCGGCCAAGCTCGCCGTCGGCTACACATTGGATGAGTTGCGCAACGACATCACCGGCGGCGCCACGCCGGCCAGCTTCGAGCCGAGCATTGATTACGTCGTCACCAAGATCCCACGTTTCGCCTTCGAGAAATTTCCGGCGGCTGATGCGCGATTGACGACCCAGATGAAGTCGGTTGGCGAGGTGATGGCGATCGGCCGCACCTTCCAGGAGAGTTTCCAGAAGGCCTTGCGTGGCCTGGAAACCGGCATCGACGGCCTGACCGAGCGCAGCACGGATCGCGATGAGATCGTCCAAGAGATCGGCGAAGCGGGGCCTGAGCGCATCCTCTACGTCGGCGATGCCTTCCGCATCGGTATGAGCCTGGCCGAGGTGTTCGAAGAGACTGCCATCGATCCTTGGTTCCTGGCCCAGATCGAGCAGCTGGTGCAGATCGAGCAGACCCTTGCCGGCCGCACGCTGACTTCACTGAGCGAGAGTGAGATGCGCTACCTCAAGCGCAAAGGCTTCGCGGATCGCCGTCTTGCCAAGCTGCTGGCCACGAATCAGCATGAAGTGCGCGCTACGCGCCACGCGCTCGGCGTCCGTCCGGTCTTCAAGCGGGTCGACACCTGTGCCGCTGAGTTCGCCACGGAAACGGCCTACCTCTACTCGACCTACGACGAAGAGTGCGAGGCCGAACCGACCACGCGCAAGAAGATCATGGTGCTGGGCGGCGGTCCGAACCGTATCGGCCAAGGCATCGAGTTCGACTACTGCTGTGTGCATGCGGCACTGGCGATGCGCGAAGACGGCTACGAGACCATCATGGTCAACTGCAATCCCGAGACGGTCTCCACCGACTACGACACCAGCGACAGGCTCTATTTCGAACCCGTGACGCTGGAAGATGTGCTCGAGATCGTCGACAAGGAGAAACCCGTTGGCGTGATCGTGCAGTACGGCGGCCAGACGCCGCTGAAACTGGCACTCGATCTGGAGCGCGCCGGGGTGCCGATCATCGGCACGAGTCCGGACTCGATCGACATCGCCGAGGATCGCGAGCGTTTCCAGCAACTGCTGCATCAGCTCGGGCTGCGCCAGCCGCCCAACAGAACCGCACGCACCGAAGAGGCGGCGTTGGCCCTGGCGCGGGAGATTGGTTACCCCTTGGTGGTGCGGCCGAGCTATGTGCTGGGCGGGCGGGCGATGGAAATCGTGCACGGCGACAAAGACCTCGAGCGCTACATGCGCGAAGCAGTGCGAGTCAGCGAGAAGTCGCCCGTCCTGCTCGACCGTTTTCTCGACGACGCCATCGAAGTCGATGTCGACTGCATCAGCGACGGCACCGACGTGATGATCGGCGCCATCATGGAGCACATCGAGCAAGCGGGGGTGCACTCGGGCGACTCGGCATGCTCACTGCCCCCTTACTCTTTGCCCGCGGCCTTGCAAGATGAACTGCGGCGCCAGACTGCCCTGATGGCCAAGGCGCTCAAGGTGATCGGGCTCATGAACGTCCAGTTCGCCATCCAGGGCACGGGCGATCAGGCCTTGGTTTTCGTGCTCGAGGTCAACCCGCGTGCGTCCCGCACCGTGCCCTTCGTCAGCAAGGCCACGGGTCAGGCGCTGGCCAAGATTGCCGCGCGTTGCATGGCCGGCCAGAAGCTCAAGGACCAGCGCGGACTTCACGATCGCGTGCCGTACGAAGTGATCCCGCCTTACTTCAGCGTCAAGGAGGCGGTGTTTCCTTTCAACAAGTTTCCTGGCGTCGACCCGATCCTGGGCCCCGAGATGCGCTCGACCGGGGAGGTCATGGGTGTGGGCCCCAGCTTTGGCGAGGCCATGCTCAAGAGCCAACTGGGGGCAGGCTCGCGCTTGCCGAGCAGCGGGACCGTGGTCATCACGGTCAAGAACGCGGACAAGGAGCGCGCCGCGCGGATCGCAGGCGATCTGCACGCGTTGGGGTTCAACGTCGTCGCGACAAAAGGCACTGCCGCGGCCATCGCCGCTGCCGGCGTGCCTGTTCAGATCGTCAACAAGGTCAAGGACGGCCGACCCCACATCGCCGATTTGATCAAGGCAGGCGAGATCCAACTGGTTTTCACGACGGTTGACGAGACCCGCACGGCGATCGCGGACTCCCGGTACATCCGCACGGCCGCACTGGCCAACCGGGTGACCTACTACACCACGATGGCGGGGTGCGAAGCAGCCACCGAAGCCCTCAAGCACCTGGACGACTTCAGCGTTCAGTCGATCCAGGAACTGCACGCGGGCCTGAACTAGAATCTGTGTATTCCTCCGCCGCCAAGCGTCCGCCACGGACCCGGGCGGCGTCTTCATTTCTGACTTGCTCTTGCGCTTCCAACACCATGGCCTCTGTCCCTCTTACCGTCCGCGGCCTGCAGAAGCTTCGCGCCGAGCTGCAGCAGTTGAAGGGCGTCGAGCGCCATGCCGTGATCCAGGCCATCGCCGAAGCCCGCGCCCAAGGCGACTTGTCAGAGAACGCAGAGTACGAAGCCGCCAAGGACAAGCAGGGCTTCATCGAGGGCCGCATCCTGGAACTGGAAAGCAAGCTCGCTGCCGCGCAGGTGATCGACCCCAGCACCCTGGATGCGGGTGGCCGGATTGTGTTCGGCGCAACCGTTGACCTCGAGGAAGAGAGCGGTGTGAAGGTCACCTACCAGATCGTGGGTGACGATGAAGCCGACTTGAAGCTGGGTCTGATCTCCATCAGCTCGCCCATTGCCCGCGCGCTGATCGGCAAGGAGGTCGGCGATGTGGCCGACGTCCAGGCCCCCGGTGGCGTCAAAAGTTACGAAATCATGGACGTGCGCTATGTCTGAACGCGGGCCGGCCCAGTGCCGCCTGCACGCCTAGCTGGCGTTCTTCTTCACGCTGGTGATCCGCTTCTTGGCGCGCTTGATCATGCCGCCGGCCGTGACGCGTTGGTTGCCGTGCACGGTCAGCTTCTTGACTTGCGGACGGTGGTTGCCGCTCTTGCTGAACTTGAGGATCTTGACCACACGCGATCCACCGCCGCGCTCCTCTCGAGGCGTGTCTTCCTTCGGCGGGATGGGGCGCCAGAGCACGAGCAACTTGCCGATGTGCTGGATCGGTGCTGCATTGAGGCTGTCAGCCAAGTCTTGAAACGCGACTTCTCGCGCGGCGCGGTCGTCGCTGAACATGCGCACCTTGATCAGCCCATGGGCCTTCAAGGCGGCATCGGCTTCCTTTCGCACCGCGGCTGTCAGACCGTCGTTGCCGACGGCGACAACGGGATCGAGGTGGTGGGCGGCAGCGCGGTGTTCTTTGCGCTGGGCGGGAGTCAGTTGGATCACGGGCATGTCCCTATTATCGGTGCCCCATGAAGATCAAGACAAAAAGCAAGAAGGTCAACAAGGCTTGGCTGGCCGATCACATCAATGACCCCTACGTCAAGATGGCTCAGCGCGAGGGCTATCGCGCGCGCGCGGCCTACAAGCTCAAGGAGATCGATGAGACGCTCGGCTTGATCAAGCCCGGCCAGGTCGTCGTGGATCTCGGCGCGGCGCCGGGGGCCTGGAGCCAGTATCTGCGGCGTCGCTTCGCCCCCAAGGAGGCGGGCATCGGCGGCGCGGCGGTCGGGCAGTTGAACGGCAGCATCCTTGCGCTGGATTTGATCGCGGTCGAACCCATCGAGGGCGTGCAGTTCATCCAGGGCGACTTCAATGACGACGCTGTGCTGGCCGAGTTGACCGCTGCGCTGGCGGGCCGCCCGGTCGATTTGGTGCTGTCCGACATGGCGCCCAACCTGTCAGGTATTGCCAGCTCGGACGCTGCGCGGGTGGCCCATCTGGTCGAATTGGCCTTGGACTTTTCTCTCAAGCATCTGCGCCCGGAAGGCGCTTTGGTTGTCAAGCTGTTCCACGGCAGTGGCTACAGCCAGCTGGTCGAGCTGTTCAAGAGAACCTTTCGCGTGGTTCGGCCGATCAAGCCCAAGGCCTCGCGTGACCGATCGTCGGAAACCTTCCTTGTCGGCATTGGTCTGAAGAAGGCCTGACAGGCAAAAGGGGGGCCGCCAACGACTGCCCAGCCGCCAGGGCCTTGACAGGACTAAAATCAGCCCCACATCCACGACTGCGTTGGTTTCGACGCAGCGCAGGACAACGGCACAAGGAGCCGCGTTGAACAATCAATGGTTTTCGAAGATTGCGGTTTGGCTGGTGATCGCCCTCGTGCTGTTCACCGTTTTCCGCCAGTTCGACCGCGGTGCGGTCGCCGGGGGCCAGATCGGTTACTCCGATTTTCTCGAAGAGGTGCGCAGCAAGCGCATCAAGGCGGTGACGCTGCAGGAAGTCGCGGCCGGTGGTACCGAGATCATTGCCACCACGAATGACGACAAACGCATCCGCAGCACCGCCACCTACCTCGACCGCGGGTTGGTCGGCGATCTGATCGCCAACGGCGTCAAGTTCGACGTCAAGCCGCGTGAAGAGCCGTCACTGCTGATGACCATCCTCATCAGCTGGGGCCCCTTCCTGCTGCTGATCGGCGTCTGGGTCTATTTCATGCGCCAGATGCAGGGCGGCGGCAAGGGCGGTGCCTTCAGCTTCGGCAAGAGCAAGGCGCGCATGCTCGACGAGGCCAACAACACCACCACCTTCGCGGATGTCGCGGGTTGCGAAGAGGCCAAGGAAGAGGTCAAGGAGCTGGTCGACTTCCTGAAGGATCCGCAGCGCTTCCAGAAGCTCGGCGGGCGTATTCCGCGCGGCGTGCTGCTGGTCGGCCCTCCCGGGACGGGCAAGACGCTGCTGGCCAAGGCCATCGCCGGTGAAGCCAAGGTGCCATTTTTCAGCATCAGCGGCTCCGACTTCGTCGAGATGTTCGTCGGCGTCGGCGCGGCCCGCGTGCGCGACATGTTCGAGCAGGCCAAGAAGAGCGCCCCTTGCATCATCTTCGTCGACGAGATCGACGCCGTCGGTCGCCACCGCGGCGCTGGCTTGGGCGGCGGCAACGACGAGCGTGAGCAGACGCTCAACCAGATGCTGGTCGAGATGGACGGTTTCGAGACCAACCTCGGCGTGATCGTGATGGCGGCCACCAACCGGCCCGACATCCTCGACCCCGCGCTGCTGCGCCCGGGCCGTTTCGATCGCCAGGTCTACGTGTCGCTGCCCGACGTGCGTGGCCGTGAGGCGATCCTGAACGTGCACATGCGCAAGGTGCCGGTCGGCCAGGACATCCGCGCCGACCTGCTGGCGCGCGGCACCCCGGGCTTTTCCGGCGCGGATTTGGCCAACTTGGTCAACGAGGCGGCCCTGTTCGCAGCCCGGCGCAACGGGCGCGTGGTCGAGATGGTCGACTTCGAGAAGGCCAAAGACAAGATCATGATGGGCCCCGAGCGCAAGAGCATGGTCATGCCCGAGGAAGAGCGCAAGAACACCGCCTACCACGAGTCGGGTCACGCACTGGTGGCGCGCCTGATGCCCAAGACCGATCCGGTGCACAAAGTCACTGTGATCCCGCGCGGTCGCGCCCTGGGCGTCACGATGCAGTTGCCCGAAGGCGACCGCTACAGCCTGGACAAGGAGCGCATGCTGAGCACCATCAGCGTTCTGTTCGGCGGCCGCATCGCCGAAGAGGTGTTCATGAACCAGATGACGACGGGCGCCTCGAACGACTTCGAGCGTGCCACGGCGATCGCCCGTGACATGGTCACCCGCTACGGCATGACGGACGAACTTGGGCCCATGGTCTATGCCGAGAACGAAGGCGAAGTCTTCCTCGGCCGCTCGGTGACCAAGACGACGACGATGTCGGAAGAGACCATGCGCAAGGTCGATCTGGTGATCCGCCGCATCATCGACGAGCAGTACGCCATCGCCCGCAAGCACATCGAGAACAACCAGGACAAGATGCATGCGATGGCCAAGGCTTTGCTCGAGTGGGAGACCATCGACGCTGAGCAGATCGACGACATCATGGCCGGCAAGCCGCCCAGAGCGCCCAAGGACTGGCCCACGTCGAGTCCACCCAAGAGTGGTGGCACCCCGCCTGCGGTTGGCGGTGAGGCCACCGTCGTTGCCTGATTTGACGGCGGCTGACTGCACGGCAACGGGGCTCAGGCCCCGTTTTTCATA
This sequence comes from Burkholderiales bacterium, assembly GCA_031379365.1. Lineage (GTDB taxonomy): Bacteria > Pseudomonadota > Gammaproteobacteria > Burkholderiales > Burkholderiaceae_C > CADEEN01. Next base: position 12,928 of record JANNFB010000242.1, on the reverse strand, counting down.
CCGATGACGCTTTGGCAGACTCAACGCTTTGCGATCGACCTCGATCGTCCGCGTGTGATGGGCATCGTCAACGTCACCCCGGATTCATTTGCTGACGCTGGCGCGCATGGCGACGCTGCCGCGGCGATCGCGCGCTGCGACGCACTGCTGCGCGAGGGTGCGGACATCCTCGACATCGGCGGTGAGTCGACGCGCCCTGGCGCCCGTGCGCTGGCGGCCGAGGAAGAGTTGGCAAGGGTGCTGCCGGTTTTGCGCTATGCCGTCGGACTCGGCGTGCCGGTGTCTGTGGATACCAGCCAGCCGCTGGTGATACGGGCGGCGCTCGACCTGGGTGTCGATATCGTCAACGATGTGCGCGCTTTGCAACGAGACGGCGCCGCCGAACTCGTCGCGGGCTTTCCCAAGGCCGGTGTGTGCCTGATGCACATGCAGGGTGAGCCGGCCACGATGCAGGCGGCCCCCCACTATGGCGACGTCGTCGCGGAGGTGCTGGAGTTTCTTGCTGCGCGCCGGCAGCGCTTGTGCGCTGAGGGCATCGCCGTAGAACGCATCGTGCTCGACCCGGGCATTGGTTTCGGCAAGACCGTGGCCCACAATCTGGCGCTGCTGCGGCGCCAGCGTGAGCTCTTGGTGCTCGGCTTGCCGCTGCTTGTCGGCTGGTCACGCAAATCGACCCTCGGCACGTTGACGGGGCGGGCGCTGCAGGACCGCCGCGACGCGAGTGTTGCCGCGGCCTTGCTGGCCGTGCAGCGCGGGGCCAGCATCGTGCGGGTGCATGATGTGGCGGCCACGGTGGACGCGTTGACCGTGTGGCGGGCAATCGAAGAACCCAACCAGGCATGAACCCATGAGCAGACGCTACTTCGGCACCGACGGCATTCGAGGGACGGTCGGCCAGGATCCCATCACGCCCGATTTCATGCTTCGGCTTGGACACGCCGTGGGTTGTGTGCTGAAGCAGTCGGCCGCGCGGCCGGTCGTCGTCATCGGTAAAGACACCCGCATTTCTGGCTACATGATCGAGTCGGCGCTCGAGGCCGGGTTCGCGTCAGCCGGTGTCGACACTCTGTTGTCGGGGCCGCTGCCGACCCCGGGCGTGGCCTACCTGACCCGGGCGCTGCGGCTGGACTTGGGCGTGGTCATCAGCGCATCTCACAACGCCTACGCCGACAACGGCATCAAGTTCTTCTCGGCCAGCGGGCAGAAGTTGCCCGATGCGTGGGAACTGGCCGTCGAGGCCGCGCTCGAGCAGCCGCCGCAGTGGTCAACCTCGGCCGGTCTGGGCAAGGCCCGGCGCATCGACGACGCCGGCGGTCGCTACATCGAGTTCTGCAAGAGCACGGTGCGCAGTGACCTGTCGCTCAGGGGTCTGAAGCTGGTGGTCGACGCAGCCCATGGCGCGGCGTATCACGTGGCGCCTGACGTATTTCACGAATTGGGGGCCGATGTCGAGAAGATCGGTTGCAGCCCCAATGGCACCAACATCAATGCCGGTTTCGGCGCCACCGCGCCTGCCGCGCTGGTCAGGGCCGTGCGGGACGGCGGAGCCGACTACGGCATTGCTCTGGATGGCGACGCCGACCGGCTCCAATTGGTCGACGCGAGCGGCCGCTTGTTTAACGGCGACGAGTTGCTTTACGTCATGGTGGCCGACCGCCTGGCGCGGGGGGAGGCCGTGCCGGGGGTGGTCGGTACTTTGATGACCAACATGGCGGTCGAACTGGCGCTGCGCGAACTCGGTGTGGGCCTTGTGCGCTCCAAGGTCGGCGACCGCTACGTGCTGGAAGCCCTGGCCGAGCGAGGCTGGCAACTGGGCGGCGAGGGGTCGGGCCACCTGCTCGCGCTCGACAAACACACCACCGGCGACGGCATCGTCAGTGCACTGCTGATACTGCAGGCCATCAAGGCGTCGGGCCGTTCGTTGTCTGAGCTGCTTGCGAGTGTGACGCTGTTCCCGCAGGTGCTGATCAACGTCCGCGTGGCCGCCGATTTGGATCACCGCGACAACGCCAAACTACTTCATGCCCAGACGGAGGTCGAACGCGAGCTGGGCGCCTCAGGCCGAGTGCTGGTGCGCGCATCGGGCACGGAGCCGGTGCTGCGCGTCATGGTCGAAGCGCGCGACCCGGCACAGGCCCAAGCCTGTGCCGAGCGTCTGGCAAACACCGTTCGCGCTTGAGAAAAGGCGCCGACGTCGGCGCGAATCTCAGCGGCGCGGCGGGAACAGGACCCGGTCGATCACATGGACCACGCCATTCGTTGCGGCGATATCGGCGTTCAGCACCACCGCATCCTCGACCGTCACAGTAACCCCCGCTTTGGACAGCGCGAGATTGGCGCCGTTCACCGTCTTGACGTTGCCGTTCTTGACGCTGGCTGCGGGCATCGCTCCCGGCACCACGTGGTAAGTCAGGACCGAACGAAGCAGTTCTTTGTCAGCGCCCAGATCGGCCAGTGTTTTGGCCGGCACCGCCTTGAAGGCGTCGTCGCTGGGGGCAAACACCGTGAAGGGTCCTGGGCCGCGCAAGGTGTCTGCCAGGCCCGCCTGAGTGATCAGGCGATTGAGGGTCGACAACTCGGGCGTGCGCGCCGCTGTGTCGGCGATGGAGACAGGCTTGGGTGGGGTGGCGCAACCCGTCAGGATCAATGCGGCCAAGGCCGTGTGGAGGAGGGTCGAGCGTGAGAGTGCGAGCATGGCGGTTTCCGATGGCTGGTGGATCGATGGGTCCACGCGGAGCGTAGTTGCCTTGTGTGACTGAAACATGACAGGTCGTTGACGTCCGGGCGACATGTGTGGGTGACCCTGAACTGTCATGGTTGTGTCATGTCATGGCTCTAAAGTCCTCACGGTGTACTACCCAGGTCTATCTGCTTTGAAAGGTCTCTGATGATCCCCACGACGATTCGCCGCCTCGCCCTCGCTGTCGCCCTTTTTGCGCCGATCGCATCCATGGCGCAAGACGTGACGGGCGCCGGCGCCACTTTTCCGGCCCCGCTCTATTCCAAGTGGGCGGACGCCTACAACAAGGCCACCAACGTTCGCATCAACTACCAGTCGGTCGGGTCAGGCGCCGGTCTGCGCCAGATCCGCGGCAAGACCGTGGATTTCGGTGCGTCCGACATGCCGCTGACCGACGCCGAGCTGGCCAAGGACGGCCTGATGCAGTTCCCGACGGTCATCGGCGGCGTGGTGGCGGTGATCAACGTCAAGGGCGTTGCTGCGGGCCAGATGCGCATTACCGGTCAAGTGTTGGGCGACATCTACCTGGGCAAGATCACCAAGTGGAACGACGCCGCGCTGACGGCACTGAACCCGGGTGTGCCTTTGCCCGACACAGCGATTGCGGTGGTGCGACGCGCCGATGGCTCAGGCACGACTTTCATCTTCACGAACTACCTCTCCAAGGTCAATGCCGAGTGGAAGTCCAAGGTGGGCGAGGGCACCGCCGTGAACTGGCCGACAGGCGCCGGCGGCAAGGGCAATGAAGGGGTGGCGGCCTTCGTCCAGCGCCTGCCCAACTCGATCGGCTATGTCGAGTACTCCTATGCCAAGTCGAACAAGATGACGCATCTCTTGATGCGCAACGCCGCTGGAACCTTCGTTGCACCGGATGACGTCAATTTCAAGGCGGCGGCGGCGAGCGCGGAGTGGTCCAAGAGCTTCTATCAGATCCTGACTGAACAGCCGGGCAAGGACAGCTGGCCGATCACGGGCGCCACCTTCATCATGATGTACAAGTCGCAGGAAAAGCCGGCACAGGGGTCGAGCTCGCTGAAGTTCTTCGAATGGGCCTTCATCAACGGTGACAAGATGGCCACCGAGCTCGAGTACGTGCCGTTGCCAGACTCTCTGAAAGCGCTCGTGCGCAGCGCCTGGGGCGAGGTCAAGGATCCGGCAGGCAAGGCCGTCGCGTTCAAGTAAGGACTGCGAAGTCCACTGGCAGTTTCGCGGCCGGCGCACCTGCCGGCGCGGATGCTGCAACCGCCGCCATCAGTCGAGGTCCTCGTGACTGCTACATTTCCAGCCAATCCCTCGCCAAGAGCCGAATCGATGGACAAGCCGCTGTTGGACGGTAAGCCGCCAGAGCGGGCCCGGCGCACGCCCTGGGCGGACCGTGCCTTCTCCATCGCGGCCCACGGCGCTGCCTGGCTGACCTTGGCCCTGATGGCGGGCATCATCGTCTCGCTGACGATCAGCGCCATGCCGGCGATCCGCGAGTACGGACTGAGTTTTCTCTGGCGTTCCGAGTGGGACCCGGTCGAGAACAAGTACGGCGGCCTGGTGATGATTTACGGCACCTTGGCCACGTCCTTCATCGCGCTGCTGATCGCGGTGCCCGTGAGTTTCGGCATTGCCTTGTTCCTCACCGAGTTGTCACCCAACTGGCTGCGGCGCCCGCTCGGTACTGCGGTGGAGTTGCTCGCCGCTGTCCCCAGCATCGTTTACGGCATGTGGGGTCTGTTGGTGTTCGGGCCGATCCTGGCCACCTACATTCAGCAGCCGGCGCAGTCGCTGTTCGGCGGCATCCCGTTCCTGGGCGCTCTGGTCTCGGGTGCGCCCGTCGGCATCGGCATCCTCTCCGCGGGCATCATCCTGGCCATCATGGTGATTCCCTTCATCGCCGCGGTGATGCGCGATGTCTTCGAGACGACCCCGGGGCTGTTGAAGGAATCGGCCTACGCGCTGGGTTCGACCACCTGGGAGGTGGTGTGGAAGGTGGTGCTGCCCTACACCAAAAGCGGCGTCATCGGCGCCATCATGCTGGGCCTGGGCCGTGCGCTGGGCGAGACGATGGCGGTGACATTCGTTATCGGCAACTTCAACCAGCTCGACAACTTGTCCTTGTTTGCCGCGGCCAACAGTATCACCTCGGCCATCGCCAACGAGTTCGCCGAGGCGGCACCGGGCCTGCACCAGGCATCGCTGATGTACCTCGGGCTGGTGCTGTTCTTCATCACCTTCGTGGTCCTGGCTCTGTCCAAGGTGCTGCTGTCGCGTCTGCAACGCAACGAGGGGAGCCGCACATGAGCGGTTTGTCTGCCGGCATTGACGCCGGTCGCCTGCGCATGCACCGGCAGCGCAAGCGGATGAACGTGATCGCGCTGACGCTCTCGCTGGGCGCGATGAGCTTCGGCATGTTCTGGTTGGCCTGGATCCTGTTCGAGACATTCCGCCTGGGCATCGGCGGCATCGCGCTCTCCGTCTTTACCGAGATGACGCCGCCGCCGCAGGCCGAGACGGGTGGCCTGGCCAATGCCATTGCCGGCTCGGTGGTGATGGTCAGCCTGGCGACGCTGCTGGGAACGCCGATCGGCATCCTGTGCGGCATCTATCTGGCCGAGTACGGCAAGAAGACCCGGCTGGGATTTGTCACCGGCTTCATCAACGACATCCTGCTGTCAGCGCCGTCGATCGTCATCGGGCTGTTCATCTACGCCCTGGTCGTTGCCCAGGTGAGATCGTTTTCGGCGGCGGCGGGTGTGCTGGCCTTGTCCCTGATCGTCATCCCGGTGGTCATTCGCACCACCGAGAACATGCTCAGCCTGATCCCCAATGCCTTGCGCGAGGCGGCCTACGCCCTGGGCACACCGAAGTGGAAAGTGATCTATTCCGTCACCCTCAAGGCCGCGCGTGCGGGTGTCATGACCGGAATCCTGCTCGCACTGGCGCGGATTGCCGGCGAGACCGCGCCTCTGCTGTTCACAGCGCTGTCCAACCAGTTCTGGACTCTGAATCTGGGTGAGCCGATGGCCAGCCTGCCCGTGACGATCTACAAGTTCGCTCTCAGTCCCTACGAGAACTGGAAGGACCTGGCCTGGGCCGGCGTTTTCCTGATCACGCTGGGTGTGCTGATGCTCAACATCCTGGCCCGCGTGTTGTTCCGCAACAAGAACTGAATCGAGAACCGACCATGGACACCAAGGTGGACGTCACTGCCGGCGAGAAGATCAAGATCGCGGTTCGCGACCTGAACTTCTATTACGGCAAGTTCAAGGCGCTGAAGAACATCAACCTCGATATCCCCGAGCGCAAGGTCACGGCCTTCATCGGCCCGTCGGGTTGCGGCAAGAGCACCCTGCTGCGCGTCTTCAACCGCATGTTCGAGCTCTACCCAGAGCAACGTGCCGAAGGCACGGTTACGCTGGACGGCGAAGACGTGTTGCAGAGCAAGCTCGACGTCAGCCTGATTCGCGCCAAGATCGGCATGGTGTTCCAGAAGCCGACGCCCTTCCCGATGTCCATCTACGACAACATCGCCTTTGGTGTGCGCCTGTTCGAGGCGCTGCCGCGGGTGGAGATGGACGAGCGCGTCGAATGGGCGCTGAAGAAAGCCGCGCTGTGGGGCGAGGTCAAGGACAAGCTGGCTCAGAATGGCGCCAGCCTGTCCGGCGGGCAGCAGCAGCGCCTGTGCATCGCTCGCGGTATCGCGATCAAGCCCGAGGTGCTACTTCTCGACGAACCTTGTTCGGCCCTGGATCCGATTTCCACCGGCAAGATCGAAGAGCTGATCCATGAACTCAAGAGCGATTACACGGTGATGATCGTGACGCACAACATGCAGCAGGCTGCGCGTTGTTCGGACTACACAGCCTACATGTACCTCGGCGATCTGGTCGAATTCGGTCCGACCACGGAGTTGTTCATGAAGCCCAAGAAGCGCGATACCGAGGACTACATCACCGGCCGGTTCGGCTGAGGAAGGACAACATGACCGAGAAGCATCTTTCAACCCAGTTCGACGCCGAGCTGTCTGGCATTTCCAACCGCGTGCTCGAGATGGGCGGCCTGGTCGAGTCCCAGGTGGCCCGCTCGGTCTATGCGTTGACCCAGTTCTCTGGCGAGAGCGCCAGTCAGGTGCTGACGGCCGAGGAGCGCGTCAACACGATGGAGATCGAGATCGACCGCGACCTGTCGGCCATCATCGCGCGACGCCAGCCGACCGCACGCGACCTGCGCCTGCTGATCGCGATCAGTCGCACGATCGCCAACTTGGAGCGCGTGGGCGATGAGGCGGCACGGATCGCGCGAACCGTGCAGCGCCTGCTCAATACCGGTGTGTCGAGCCGCATGCGCCTGCCTGTGGCGGACTTGTCCTTCGAGGCCGATCTGGCCATTGCGCAGCTGCGCAAGGCACTCGACGCCTTTGCGCGGCTCGACACGGCCCAGGCGCTGGAAGTGCTGCGCGCCGACGATCAGATCGACCGCGAGTTCGATGGTCTGATGCGCAAGCTCATCACCTACATGATGGAAGACCCGCGCACCATCTCGGCCAGTATCGACCTGGTGTTCGTGGCCAAGGCCATCGAGCGCGTCGGCGACCACGCCAAGAACCTGGCCGAGGCGATCATCTACGTCGTCAAGGGCACCGATGTGCGCCACACATCGGTCGAAGACATCGCCGCCGTCGTCCAATGAGCCGCATTCTGGTTGTCGAGGACGAGTCTGCCATTGCAGAACTGGTGGCCATCAACCTGCGGCATGCGGGCTACGAGGTCACCGTGGCCAGCGACGCCGACGCAGCGTTGCAAAGCGTGGACCGTGTCCTGCCCGATCTGGTTTTGCTCGACTGGATGTTGCCCGGGCAGTCCGGCCTGGCTTTGGCCAAGACCTGGCGTGCTGCGAGCCGCACGAAAGGCCTGCCCATCATCATGCTCACAGCGCGCGCTGACGAAGGCGACAAGCTGGCCGGGTTGGACGGCGGCGCAGACGACTACCTGACCAAGCCTTTCTCGCCGAAGGAGCTGCTGGCGCGAATTCGCGCCGTCCTGCGTCGAAAGGCTCCGCAGGCCCTGGACGAGGCGGTCGAAGTCGCCGGACTGCGCCTCGACCCGGCCACACGACGTGTGACGCGCCAGGTTGACGGTGCGATGCGAGAGGTCAAGGTCGGCCCGACCGAGTTTCGACTGCTTCACTTCTTGATGACCCACCCCGAACGCGTGCACAGCCGCGCTCAGCTGCTCGACCGGGTCTGGGGCGACCACGTCTTCATCGAAGAGCGCACCGTTGATGTTCACGTCAAGCGCTTGCGTGAAGCCTTGACTCCCGTTCAGGGCGCCCAGATGGTCGAGACCGTGCGCGGCGCAGGCTACCGGATGACGCAAGCCAACCCCTTGCCCGCATGAACCTGATCCTGCTCCGAGTGGCCAGCGCGCTGACGGCGATGGCCATCGGCGCGTTGCTCGGATGGATCGCAGGCAGCCTGTTGAAGTGGCCGCACCTCGGTGTCATGGTCGGCGCCTCGCTGACCCTCACGGTCGTGGCACTGCGCGACGCTGGCAAGGGACGCCAACTGCGCGCCTGGTTGCGGGGCGGGCAGGAGCAGCCAGCGCCGCGCGACACGGGGTTCTGGGGTGAGTTGGGTTACCGCGTCGAGCGGGCGCTTCGCATGCGCGAGCGCGAGACCGAGCAAGAGCAGACGCGTTTGCGGCAGTTTCTGTCGGCGATCGAGGCTTCACCCAACGGCGTGATGATGCTGGACGCCAACGAGCAAATTGCGTGGTGCAACTCCCAGGCGGCAGACCACTTCGGCATCGACCCGGAGCGGGATCGCCTGCAGCGCGTGACCAATCTGGTTCGTGCACCGGCCTTTGTGGCCCACCTGCAATCGGGCAGCCATGCCGAGCCTGTCACCTTCACCAGCCCGCGTGGCCGCGGAAGCCTGTCGGTTCTGGTGCGGCCATATGGGGAGGGCATGAAACTGGTGCTGTCGCAAGACATCACGGAGCGCGAGCGCACGGATGCGATGCGGCGCGACTTCGTGGCTAACGTGTCCCACGAGATCCGCACCCCGCTGACCGTGTTGTCGGGTTTCGTCGAAACCTTGGCTACCGTGCCCCTCACCGCTGCCGAGCGGCCGCGCGTGTTGAGCCTGATGCGTCAGCAGACCGACCGAATCCAGGCTTTGGTGGATGACCTGTTGACCTTGGCCCAGCTCGAGGGTGGGCCCCTGCCGGCCGCCGACCGCTGGGTCGAGATCGACGCGGGGCTGCAGAGTACGCTGGCCGATGGCCAGGCCCTGTCTGGTGGCCGACACAACATCAGTCTCGAAGCCCAAGCCGGCTGCCAGGTGGCGGGCGTTGAAACCGAATTGGTCAGTGCCATGGGCAACCTCGTCAGCAACGCGGTTCGCTACACGCCGGACGGCGGCACGATTCAGATCCACTGGCGCGTGCGTGAGGGTGACGGTTGCGCCGAGTTCGAAGTTCGCGACAGTGGCATCGGCATCGACAGAGACCATCTGCCACGCCTGACGGAGCGCTTCTACCGTGTGGATGGCAGCCGGTCGCGTGACACGGGCGGCACGGGTTTGGGCCTGGCCATCGTCAAGCACGTGGTGCAACGCCACGGCGGCGAACTCGATATCCAGAGCGAACCGGGCAAGGGGTCCAGCTTCAAGCTCGTCTTTCCCGCCGCCCGGGTGCGCGTGGCTGCAGCATCGACCGGCGCACTGCCAGCCGTCGCGCTTGGGTCAGCTCAGGCGGCGTAGCACGACGGTGGTTTCTTCGCGGTCGGTCGGGCGCTTGATGCGGCCGATCGGCTCCCAGCCCGGCGCCAGCGCCGGCGCTGTTTGACCGCGACGTTCCTGCCGCAACAAGATCGCGCAGTTCGAGGTGCCACCGGCCCTGGCATCGACGCGCCAGCGGCCGTACTGCTCCAGCGCCGCCACGGCGGACCGAGAGAAGCCGGGTGCGGCAATGCAGGCGCCTGCTGGCACCAAGGGTTTGAGCTGGCTGACCCAGGGCCGATTGCTGCGGGCGTAGTCCAGCAGCGGCAACCACAGCGTCATCAGCAACAGCCACGCCAGTGCGACGCCTCCCGCCGGCAGAACCAGGCTCTTCCACAAGGCGTGCTGGTGTCGCCCGGTCCGCCAACGTACGAGGACCAGCCAAGCCACCGTGCCCGCCGCGGCCACGAGCAGGGGGAAGAGTGAAAACTGCATGGCAAAACCCGGCGCCAGCTTGACCACGTTCGCAGCGGGGCGCTCGGGAATGCCCGTGACCATGGCCGCATAGATGACCCAGATTGCCAGCGCTGCGATCGTGAAGAAGAAGACCGAGAACCAATCGACCGCCGCACTGGTGCCGCGTTGCAGGGTCGGCAAAGCGAAAGCGGCCAATACGGCGAAGCCCGGCAGGCCGATCATCAAAGCGCGGTCGAACCCGCCACCGCCGATGCAGGCCAACAGCGACACAACGGCCCAGGCCAGGGGCAGGGCGATGTGCCGCTTGTTCAGGTGCATGCGCCAGCGCCACAAGGTCCAGAGCGCAAGCAGCCATACCGGCCACAGAAACCACAACCACAGGCGCACCAGCTGCAAGCCCTGCGCGGCAGTGGCCTGGACTTCAACACGCCAAGCCCAGGTGCCGAGTACCCAAGCAGTCAACCCTGCCAGGCCCGTGGCTGCCGCCGCCCAGGGTGCAAAGCTGCGCCCTGCGGCGTAGGTCGACCGCGCGGTGATGCCACACACGGCAGCACCGAACAGCAAGGCCATCGTCGGCGCACCGCTGGCCGCGAGCAAGGGCAGCGCGCCCAGCATGGCAAGGCGCGCGCGCCAACCGCGGAACGGTGCGGCAGCGCAAGCCCACAGCGCCAGGGCGGCCGTAAAGAGTTGGGCGAGTTCCGGTGTCGTCTCGTGACCCAGTTGCAACAGGCCCAGCGAAGCGATCAGTGCCAGCAAGGCACCGTCGGCCATGGCGCGGGCATAGTCAACCGGTTCAGCCTCGCCGCCGAATGCGAAGGCGACCGGTTGCGCGGCGTCGGTGCGGGCCAGGTGAAATGTGGTGTACCAGATCAATGCGAGGACACCTGCCAGCAGCAGGCCGAAGGGTACGCGTGCTGCCAGCGGTGCATCCATCAACGGAGACAGCAACCAGATGCTGGCGGCGCCCAACCAATGGGGCAGAACCGCGTTCTCGGGTGGGAGCCCCCCCAGGGTCGGTGCGAACCAGGCGGTGCGGCCCTCGGCCATGGCCAACATGTAGCCGAAGGCGGTTTGATCTGCGCCACGCCAGGGGTCGCGGCCGAAGAGGCCGGGCAGCACGTAGGCCGCGCAGAACATGAACAGCGCCAGCCGCGGCAGACGCTGCACGGCCCGCTGCGTGACAAGGGCCGGGGTGGGGGTCGGGTTCACGCGCGGATCATGCCGCGAGTCCGGGGCGTCCGGCAAAAGAAAGGGCAGCCGAAGCTGCCCTTGTCGCGCTCGCCACGCCGAAGGTCACTTCTTGGCGGTGAGATTGGCGAATTTGTTGCGGAACTTCTCGACCCGACCGCCCAGGTTGTCGATGCTCTTCTGTGTGCCGGTGTAGAACGCGTGCGACTCGCTGGTCGTCTCGACCTTGAACAAAGGCAGCTCGCGGCCGTCCTCCATCTTGATCATTTCCTTGCTCTGAGCGCAGGAGCGCGTCACGAACTTGAACCCATTGGACAAATCGACGAAGCAGACGTCGCGATAGCCGGGGTGAATGCCTTCTTTCATGGGAAACCTCTCGCTGGTTGTGTGGGCAGCCACGCCTCGAATTTGGGCGCACTTTCCCTGGCGGAAAAACGGATTATAGGTGGCTAAAACCTCGGGCCAGCGCCGGGCCGCTCCCAAGCGGCCCGAGCGCCCCTCGGGGGACGCGAGCGCAGCGAGCTTGGGGCCGTCATCCTCCTCTGCGCATCATGTCGAAGAAGTCGATGTTGTTCTTGCTCGCCTTCATCTTGTCGAGGATGAACTCCATCGACTCGATCTCGTCCATCGGATAGAGCAGTTTGCGCAGGATCCAGGTTTTCTGCAGGATCTCGGGTTTGAGCAGCAGCTCCTCTCGCCGGGTGCCGCTCTTGTTGAGCAGGATGGACGGGTAGACACGCTTCTCGGCCATGCGCCGGTCGAGGTGGATTTCGCAGTTGCCGGTGCCCTTGAACTCTTCGTAGATGACCTCGTCCATCTTCGAGCCGGTGTCGATCAGCGCGGTGCCGATGATGGTCAGCGAGCCGCCTTCTTCGACATTGCGCGCCGCGCCGAAGAAGCGCTTGGGCCGTTGCAGGGCGTTGGCATCGACGCCGCCGGTCAGCACCTTGCCGGAGCTGGGCAGCACGTTGTTGTAGGCCCGCGCCAGGCGGGTGATCGAGTCGAGCAGGATGATCACGTCCTTCTTCAGCTCGACCAGGCGCTTGGCGCGTTCGATCACCATTTCGGCCACCTGGACGTGGCGTGCTGCCGGCTCGTCGAAAGTCGAACTGATCACTTCGCCGCGCACCGTGCGCACCATCTCGGTCACTTCCTCGGGCCGCTCGTCGACGAGCAGCACGATCAGGTGGCAGTCAGGGTGGTTGGCCACCAGCGCGTGGGCCATCTGCTGCATCATCACCGTCTTGCCGGTCTTGGGCTGGGCGACGAGCAGGGCGCGCTGGCCTTTGCCGATCGGTGCGATCAGGTCGATGATGCGGCTGGTGATGTTCTCTTCGCTCTTGATGTCGCGCTCGAGCTTGAACTGCTCCTTCGGGAAGAGCGGCGTCAAGTTCTCGAACATGATCTTGTGCTTGCTCTCCTCGGGCAGCAAGCCGTTCACGCGGTCCACCTTGACCAGCGCGAAGTAGCGTTCACCGTCCTTGGGCACGCGCACTTCACCTTCGACCATGTCGCCGGTGTGCAGGTTAAAGCGGCGAATCTGGCTCGGGCTAAGGTAGATGTCATCGGTCGAAGCCATGTAGCTGGCCTCGATCGAGCGCAGGAAGCCGAACCCGTCGGGCAGCACTTCGAGCACGCCGTCGCCGAAGACCTGTTCGCCGCCCTTGGCGCGCTTTTTCATGATCGCAAACATCAACTCCTGCTTGCGCAGGCGGGCGACGTTCTCGATCTCCAGCTCCTCGCCCATCTTGAGCAACTCGGAGACGTGCTGGGCTTTCAGTTCTGACAGATGCATGGCGTTGGCCAACCCTCAGGGT
>JANNFB010000129.1:0-5780 GCA_031379365.1 Burkholderiales bacterium | reverse complement strand
CGGGCTGCAGAAGCAGGGCAAGAACATCTTCTACCGCGACTTCCTCTACCACCTGCGCCACTCGAGCGACCGCTTCCGCGTCGCGCCGGGCATCAAGGGCATGGTCATGCTGGTGTTCGACCTGCCGTCCTTCCCCTATGTGTTCAAGGTCATCAAGGACTTCTACCCCCCGCCCAAAGACACCACCCGAGAGCAGATCAAGGGCAAGTACCTGCTCGTCAAGACCCACGACCGCGTGGGCCGCATGGCCGACACGCTGGAGTACACCAACGTGGCCTTCCCGCGCGCACGCTTCGAAGACGCACTGGTGGCCGAACTCAAACACCACAGTCCCAGCGTCTTCGAGGAAGACGGCGATTCGGTGGTGATCCGCCATCTGTACATCGAGCGGCGCATGATCCCGCTCAACATCTACCTGCAGGACGGCACGCGCCAACAGATCGAGCATGCGGTCGTCGAGTATGGGAACGCCATCAAGGACCTGGTGGCCGCCAACATCTTCCCGGGCGACATGCTGTGGAAGAACTTCGGCGTCACGCGTCACGGCAAGGTGGTGTTCTACGATTACGACGAGATCGAGTACATCACCGACTGCAACTTCCGCCGCGTTCCCGAGGCGCGCAACGAAGAAGAGGAGATGAGCGGCGAGGTCTGGTACCACGTGGGCCCGAAAGACGTCTTCCCCGAGACGTTTGCTCCTTTCCTGCTCGGCAACGACACGGTGCGCTCGGTCTTCATGGCGCACCACGCCGATCTGCTCGACGTGGCCTTCTGGCAAGGCCACAAGGAGCGGATTGCCGCCGGCCATGTGCACGACGTGTTCCCGTACGATGCCGACAAGCGTTTCCGCGCCGCCGCCAACGCCACCAACGCCACCGTCGCATGAACCTGCTCGAGGCCTTCGAACTTGCCAGCTACGCGGTCACCGTCATCGCGTTGCCCTTTGCCGTCTGGGTTTTCCTGGCTGAGCAGCGCAAGGAGCGTGAGAACGAAGAGGAAGAGGCCTACCAGCACCTCTCAGACGCCTACAACGAATTCCTGGGTGTGGTGCTGGCGAATGCCGACCTGCAGTTGCGCTCCAGCGCCGCCCTGCCCGACCCCAGCCCGGAGCAGCACGAGCGCATGCTGATCGTCTTCGACATGCTGGTGTCGCTGTTCGAGCGCGCCTACCTGGTCGCCTACAAGGACGAGATGAGTGCCGCCGAACGGCGCCGCTGGAACTCGTGGGACGACTACATGCGCGAGTGGAGCCGACGCGACGACTTCTTCAATGCCCTGCCGCAACTGCTGCGCGGCGAGGACCCGGCCTTCCAAAGCTACCTGCTGCGCGTCGCACAGGAAGAGCGCACAGTGCAGGCTCAGCCTGCCCCCACCTGACCGAAAGGAGTTCCCCATGGCCACCGACAACATCGTCATCGTTTCTGCCGCCCGCACCCCCATCGGCGGTCTGCTCGGCGACTTCGCCAGCCTTGCCGCCTGGGAACTGGGCGCCGTGGCGATCCGGGCTGCTGTCGAGCGCGCCGGCGTGCCGGGCGACGCCATCGACGAAGTCCTGTTCGGCAATTGCCTGATGGCCGGCCAGGGCCAGGCCCCCGCGCGCCAGGCGATGCGCAAGGCCGGCTTGCCGGACGCCACCGGCGCAGTGACGCTCTCGAAGATGTGCGGCAGCGGCATGCGCGCCATGATGTTCGCGCACGACATGCTGGCCGCCGGCAGCGCCGACGTGATGCTCGCCGGCGGCATGGAGAGCATGACCAATGCGCCGCACCTGATGTTCGCGCGGAAGGGCGTCAAGTACGGCGCGGCGCAGTTGTTCGACCACATGGCGATGGACGGCCTGGAGGACGCCTACGAACGTGGCAAGGCCATGGGCGTGTTCGCCGAGCAATGCGTCGCCAAGTACAGCTTCACGCGCGAGGCCATGGACCAGTTCTCGATCGCCTCGACGCTGCGTGCCAAGGCCGCCAACGAAGACGGCAGCTTTGCCTGGGAGATGGCACCCGTCACGCTCACCAGCCCGAAGGGCGACACGTTGGTCAAGTTCGACGAGCAGCCCTTCAAGGCCAAGCTCGACAAGATCCCGACCCTCAAACCCGCGTTCAAGAAAGACGGCGCGATCACAGCGGCGTCCTCCTCGTCGATCTCCGACGGCGCCGCCGCCCTGGTGCTGATGCGCGAGAGCACCGCCGCGAAGATGGGCTGCAAGCCGATCGCCCGCATCGTCGGCCATGCCGTGCACGCCCAGGCGCCCGACTGGTTCACCACCGCGCCGGTTGGCGCGATCGAGAAGGTGCTGAGGAAGGCTGGCTGGGACGCGAAGAGCGTCAACCTGTGGGAAGTCAATGAAGCCTTCGCCGCGGTGACGATGGCGGCAATGGCCGAGTTCAAGCTGCCGCACGAGATCGTCAATGTGCATGGCGGCGCGGTGGCACTCGGCCACCCGATCGGCGCTTCGGGCGCGCGCATCGTCGTCACTCTGCTCGGCGCCCTGAAGAAGCGCGGCTTGAAGCGCGGCGTGGCCGCGCTGTGCATTGGCGGCGGCGAGGCCACGGCGATGGCGCTGGAGATGCTGTGAGCGCCCTGCTGCCGCAGGCGTCCGACGCGGCGGTATTCGCGCTCGCCGTCTTGGTGCTCAACGCCACGCCGGGGGTCGACTTCCTCCTCACGGTGAGCCGCACGATGCAAGGTGGCGCGCGCGCCGGTGTGGCCGCCGCCTTGGGCATCAACGCGGGCTGCGTCGTCCATGCGCTGGCGGCAGCCTTCGGCCTGGCGGCCCTGCTGGCCCTGCTGCCGGCGGCCTTTCGGCTGATTCAGTGGGCAGGGGCGGCCTATCTCGTTTGGCTCGGTCTGGGCCTGCTGCGCCAGGCCTGGCGCGGCACGGCGCTGGCCGGTGCCACGTCCGTGCCCGCTCGCTCTTTCGCAGCCGACTTTCATGTTGGCTTGCTGACCAACGTGCTCAACCCCAAGGTGGCCTTGTTCTTCCTGGCCTTCCTGCCCCAGTTCGTGCCCGCTGACTCACCAAGCAAGACCCTCTCTTTCCTGCTCCTGGGCGCCTGGTTCGTGGCCCAGGGCGTCGTCTTCCTGCTGCTGCTGGTGGCACTGGCTGCGCGCCTGGGCCGGCTGGGCGCGTCGCCCCGCTTGCGTCGGGGCCTGAACGCGGTGGGCGGTGTGCTCTTCATCGCCCTGGCCCTGCGCCTGTTGGGTGAAAGGCCGGTGGCCGCTTGAGCAAGGCCTTGATCATTGGCGCCTCGCGCGGTATCGGCCTGGAGTTCGTGCGCCAGTACCGCGCGCAGGCCTGGGCTGTCACCGCCACCGCGCGCAGCGCCGAGGACCTGGCAAGCCTCACAGCGCTGGGCGCGACCGCCCTGCCCCTCGACGTGACCGATGGCGCCAGCGCCAGCACGCTGGCCTGGCGGATCGACGGCGAGGCCTTCGACGTGGTGGTGCTCAATGCGGGCGTGTTCGGCCCGCGCACGCAGGGCTTGCAGGCGCCGTCGCAGGCCGATTTCGACAGCGTGATGCACACCAATGTGCTGGGCGCCCTGCGCGTTCTGCCGCAAATCGTCGCCGCCCTGGCGCCCGGCGCCCGGCTGGCGGTGATCTCCTCGCGCATGGGCTCGATCGGCCTGCGCACGGCGCACTCTGGCTGGCTCTACCGCGCCAGCAAGGCGGCGCTGAACTCGGTGCTGAAGGACGTGTCGCTGGCACTGGCGGGTCGGGTCATCTGTGTGGCCTTTCATCCCGGATGGGTGCGTACCGACATGGGCGGGGCGGGCGCCGACATCGACGTCGGTACCAGCGTGGCCGACATGCGCCGCACCCTGGCGGGTCTGGCACCTGGCGACAACGGCAGCTACCTCAACCACGATGGCCAGGCGCTGGCCTGGTGAACGCCCCCACAGCATGAGCCTGAGCGAGACCCTGGCCTTCTTCGAGATCTACCGCGAGGCCTTCAACCGGCTGGATGGTGAGGCCGTGGCCGACCTGTGGCACAACGGCAGCGGCATCACCGACAGCGGCGCCGACGGCCTGGCGCACCTGACCTGGTGGACAGAAGACGCGCCGATGCGCACCAACCACCGCGCCCTGTGCGACCTGTACCGGCAGGGCGGCTATGGCCGTGCTGACTTCGTCATCGAGCAGCATGTGCCGATGGGCCCGAACCACGCCTTCGCCCACCTGCGCTGGACGCTGCAGCGCGAAGATGGCAGCCTGCTGCAACAGTTCCACACCGGCTACCAGCTGATGCGCACGGTGCGCGGGCCACGGGTGCTGCTGGCGCTTGCCCACCAAGAACGTTTGTCGGAGATGACACGCCATGCTGCTGAGTGAAGACCATGTCGCCGTGCAAGACGCGGTGCGCGCCTACGTGCAGGACCGCATCGCCCCCAAGGCGGCCGAGTGGGACAAGACACACCACTTCCCAAGGGCAGAACTCCAGGGCCTGGCCGAACTCGGCTGCTACGGCGTGGCCGTACCCGCCGAGTACGACGGCGCCGGCCTGGACTACCTGGCGCTGGCGCTGATCATCGAAGAGATCGCTGCCGGCGACGGCGCCACCAGCACCATCGTCAGCGTCACCAACTGCCCCGTCTGTTCGATCCTGATGGCCTGGGGCAGCGAGGCGCAAAAGCAGCTCTGGCTCAAGCCATTGGCTCGCGGACAGATGCTCGGTGCCTTCTGCCTGACCGAGCCGCATGTCGGCTCCGAGGCGGGTGGGCTGAAGACCACCGCGGTCAAGGACGGCGACAGCTATGTGCTCAACGGTGTCAAGCAGTTCATCACCAGCGGCAAGCAGGGTGACCTGGCCATCGTGATGGCGGTGACAGACAAGGCCGCCGGCAAGAAGGGCATCAGCGCCTTTATCGTGCCGACCACCACCCCTGGCTACACCGTGGCGCGGCTCGAAGACAAGACCGGGCAGCACGCCAGCGACACCGCGCAGATCCTGTTCGAGAACTGCCGCGTTCCGGCGGGCCAGTTGATCGGCGAAGAAGGTCAGGGCCTGAAGATTGCGTTGTCAGGCCTGGAAGGCGGGCGCATCGGCATCGCCAGCCAGAGCGTCGGCATGGCGCGCGCCGCCTTCGATGCGGCCCTGGCCTACAGCAAGCAGCGCGAGAGCTTCGGCAAGCCGATCTTCGAGCACCAGGCCTTGCAGTTCCGTCTGGCCGACATGGCCACCGAGATCGAAGTCGCGCGGCAGATGATCCACCATGCCGCCAGCCTGAAGGACGCCGGCCGGCCCTGCCTGAAGGAGGCGGCCATGGCCAAGCTGTTTGCCAGCGAGATGGCCGAGCGCGTCTGCAGCGCGGCGATCCAGATTCACGGCGGCTATGGCTACGTCAGCGATTTCCCGGTCGAACGCATCTGGCGCGATGTGCGGGTGTGCCAGATCTACGAGGGCACCAGCGACGTGCAACGCATCCTGATCGGCCGCGCCTTGGCCTGACGCCGTATTGCGTTCACGCGTGTGGGGCGAGTCGTCGCTTGCCCACTCCCGACTTCTGCACACGCCTGCGAGAGAGGGCGCGAGATCAGGACGGCGGGGCGCTCTGCTCCGCGAATGTCCCCCGAGTCGGGCTGCGCCCGCCTCTCCTCCTTGATTTCGCTGCGCAGAGTGCCCCGCTGTCCCGATCCGACTTGCTTGGCTGTTCGCGGGTAGAGCAACGAAGAGGCTCGAGGCCGGGGCCGCCGGGTGCCCGCCGCAGCGAAATCACGGGGGAGCCCTGGGCGCAGCCCTGGGCGGTGGACATTCGCGGAGGCGGGCGCCCGGTGGCTCC
>JANNFB010000219.1:0-3219 GCA_031379365.1 Burkholderiales bacterium | reverse complement strand
TGGCCTTCGAAGCCATTCAGACGCGCGACTTCCCCGTCGTGCTGGGCTTTTTGGTCATCAGCAGCGTGATCTTGATGCTGGGCAATCTGTTGTCCGACCTGGCCGTGGCGCTCGTCGACCCGCGGGTGCGTTTTGAGTAGCGCTGCCGTGGGCGCCGGTGCCGCGGACGACGCAGGCTGGTTCAAGCTCGACCCCATCACGCGGCTCCGGCTGCAGCGCTTTCGCAGCATCAAGCGCGGCTGGTGGTCCTTCATCATCCTGCTGGTGGCCATGGCGCTGTCGGTCATCGCCCCGCTGCTGGCCGAGAGCCGCGCGCTGGCGGTATGGCACCAGGGCACGCTCCACCTACCCACCTTCCAGTACCTGGAGATGAAAACCTTCGGCCAGGAAGCGCCCGCGGGCTGGGACGGCAACGAGATCGAGACCGAGTATTTCCGGCTGCAGCGCGAATGGGATGTCGAGCGCTTCATGCATGCACGCGACAGCAAGGCGGCGGGCGGCGATGCGGCCAAACGAGCCGCCGTGGACGCCAAGTACCCCAACCGCGGCAACCATGTGGTGATGCCGCTGATCCCGTGGAACCCGTACCAGAACGACTTCTCCAGCAACGAGATCCTGCCCGAGATCCAGCGCGCCCTCACCGCCGGCCAGGCCGAGCGCGCCGAACGCCTGGCGCGCCGCGAGGGTTATGGCGAACTGGCCGATGCCATCGCAGGCGGCAGCATCACCGCGCTGCTGGCCGACCCGGCCAAGTCGCCCACCGGCACCCTGGCCGGGCTGGCGCGCACCGGCGCCATGGCCTCGCTCAAGGGGCTGGGCACGCCGCCGCCGCACGCCCCCAACGCCGTCAAGCGCCACTACCTCGGCACCGACGCGCAAGGGCGCGACGTGGCCTCGCGGCTGCTGTACGGCTTTCGCATCTCGATCTTCTTCGCGCTGTTCCTGACGCTGTCGGCGCAGATCGTGGGCACCATCATCGGCAGCCTGCAGGGCTATCTGGCGGGGCGCTTCGACATGATCAGCCAGCGCATCATCGAGATCCTGATCGCTATCCCGAGCCTGTATGTCGTCATCGTGCTGGCGGCCTTGTTCCAGCCCACCTTCTGGATGCTGCTGGGCATTCTGGCGCTGTTCCAGTGGATCAACATCACCTTCTTCATGCGCACCGAGATGTACCGCGAGAAGACGCGCGAATATTGCCTGGCGGCGCGCAGCTACGGCGCGTCGCACCTGCGCATCGTGTTCCGCCATCTGCTGCCGAATTGCCTGACGCCGCTGGTCACCTTCACGCCCTTCGCGGTGGTGGGCGCCATCTTTGCGCTGACCGGGCTGGACTTCCTCGGCTACGGCCTGCCCGCGCCCACGCCGAGTTGGGGCGAGCTCATCGACCAGGCCCTGCAGACGCAGAACCGCGACAAGCTGTGGTTGATCCTGTCGCCCTTCACCGCACTGACCATCACGCTGGTGCTGGTGGTGTTCATCGGCGAGTCGGTGCGTGAAGCCTTCGACCCCAAGCAATTTGCGCGCTATGAATAGCCTGTCCGTGCGCCTGACCCAGGCCGCACTGTGCGCGTGGGCTGCGTTGTTTTTCGCCCCCGTGCAAGCCGCTGCGCCCGCCGCTGCGGCTGCGACGGCATCCGCACCGCCACCGACGGCGCGCATCACACTGCCTGCCGACATCAAGTGGGTCACCAACGAAGAAGACCCGTCCATCGGTTCGGCCAAGGCCTTGCGCGGCGGCACCTTCCATTCGAGCATCGATTCCTACCCGCTCACCTTCCGCCTCGTGGGCCCGAACTCAAACGACGCCTTCGCGAGCTGGAACCGCCAGTTCACGATGATCTTCTCGTTGGTGCTTCGCCACCCCACAACCGACAACTTCATCCCCTGGATGGCCACGCACTGGGCGATTGCTGCTGACCAGCGCACCCTGTACTTCAAGCTCGACCGCGACGCTCGTTTCAGCGATGGGAAACCCGTCACGGCGCGCGACTTTGTGGCCACCTGGCGACTGATGCAGTCCGAGCACATCGTCGATCCCTTCTACAACAGCTACGCCAAGCGCTTCTTCGAGTCGGTGGACGCCATCGACGACCACACGCTGCGCATCGTTGGCACGCGCGCGAGCTGGCGCCCGCTGGAAGACTACGCCGGCCTGTGGCCCACGCCGGCCCACGCCACCGTGCTCGACGCCGACTGGGTCAAGCGCAGCAACAACCAGTTCCAGATTGCGCCCGGCCCGTATGTCGTCAGCGAGGCGGTGCGCGGCCAGTCCATCACCTTCAAGCGGGTGCCCAAGTGGTGGGGCGACGGCAAAAAGCGCTTCCAGGGCCTGTTCAATTTCGACGCCATCCAGTTGCGCCAGATTCCCAGCGAACGCCGGCTGGACTGGCTGCGCCGCGGCGAACTCGACCTGATGCAGGCCGGCTCTGCCCGCGAATGGAACGAGGAGTACACCTTCCCTGCCGTGCGCAACGGCTGGCTCAAGCGTGCGCGCATCTTTGGCAGCCGGCCGGTGGGCATCAGCGGCCTGCACATGAATCTGGAAGCGCCGATCTTCAAGAACCGCGACTTCCGCATCGCCATGCAGTACCTGTTCAACTTCGAGCGGGTCAACAACAACCTGATGTTCGGCGACTTCGTGCGCCAAAACTCCTTCTTCGAGGGCACGCCCTATGCCTTGCCGACGCCCTGGCCTTATCAGTTCGACCCCGCCAAGGCACGCGAGCACTTGGCCCTGGCCGGCTACCGCCGGCCGGCCGAGATCCGGGCGCAGACCTGGTGGGGCCGCCTGGGCAATGTGGCCTACGGCCTGTTGTTCACGCGCTCCGACACCGACGACGTGCTCGTCAACGCCAAGGGCGAGAAGGCCAGCTTCAGCGTCATCTACGGCAGCAAGGGGCTGGAACGCCACCTTACAGTCGTGCAGCAGGAGTACCGCCGCGCCGGGGTGGACATGAAACTGCGGCTGCTGGAGCCCGGCACCGCCTTCGAGCGCGGGCTGGAGCGCAAGTACGAGATGACCATGACCAACCGCACCTCGGGCTTCTACCCCGGCGTGCGCCAGTACCTGCACACTGAATTCCAGCAGAAGACGAACAACAACAACATCTGGGGCTTCGGCACGCCCGAGGTCGATGCGCTGATCGCCATCTACGAAGAAGACCTCGACCCCGACAAGCGGCTCAAAGCCATGCAGCGCATCGACGAGATCGTGCG
>JANNFB010000194.1:0-11448 GCA_031379365.1 Burkholderiales bacterium | reverse complement strand
CGGCCTTGCACGGCGCGCCAGCGGTCTCTGCGGAGTCTTCGCTTGGCTTTGCTTTGGATCGCTTTGGCGGCGCTCCACCCTGCCGGGTCCCGGCCCGGCCGCCGGGCCGGGACCCGGCAGGCAACACAGGCCGCGCAGGGTCGCCAAAACAAAGCAAGAACGGCAGCCACTTCAGCCGAACAGCCCGTGCAGAAACCACTGCGCCACGGCTCCCCGCCGCTCGCGAAAGACCCAGCGCAGCCGGTGGTCGCGGCCTTCGGCGACGTGGTAGTCGCGGCAGACCAGTTCACCGTCGAACCAGCCGGCCTCGATGCGCTCGGCGCGGCTGCGCAGGGTGAGCGGGCCGCCGTGCAGCGGTCGGCCGGCTTGCTCCTGCAGGCGCAGCGGCTCCGGGAGCAGCCAGGTCGGGCGCGGGGCGCCGGGTTGCGGCAGATCGATGGTGGCGTTGGCGCTCGGGGTGGCGTTGGCGGGCGCGGTGACCATCGCGCGCTCGGGTCGGTGGTCGGCCTGCAGGCGCAGGCGCTGCACGCGCTCGGGGCCGAGGCGCGCGCCGAGGCGGTCGATCAGGCCGCGGATGTCGTCGCCCCCACTCTGCTGCGGGTCGCGCCACAGCGCAGCTTCCCGACCGGCGTGGCTGACCGCCTCTTCCAACCGCAAAGTCAGTGCATACACCGGCGCAGGAAGTTCGGTGCGTTGCAGACGCTCGCGCAGCAGCAGGCCGATCTGCTTGGCCTCGCGCGACGGCTCACCCAGGCCGATGCGCACCACGGTGTCGGGCAGTGCCAGGTGGCGGCTGGTTTCGTGGCGCAGGTGCAGCGCAATGCGCGAGGCGGCCAGCCATTGCTGCGCCAGCCACCCGGCCAGCGGCTGGACGAGGCGTTCGGCGGCGAACACCAGCATCGCGGCATCGTCGGCGCGGTGCAGCAGCTCCAGGCCGAGTTCGAAGCCGGCCGGCGGTGTGAACCAGGGCCGCGGATCGGGGGCTTCGCCGTAGGCCTGGGCCAGGCGCTCGAGCAAGGCGCCGCCGCCACGGCGCTGCAGGCCCGTGCGCGGCAACGCGCGTGCATCGGCCAGGGTGCGGCAGCCGATGCCGTGCAGCAGCTCGGTGGTGCGCTCGGGCAGCTGCCAAGCCGCGAGCACGGCGGCCAGGGGCAGCGCATCGAGGCGCTGGCGGGTGTGCTGGTGCCAAGCCGAAACTGGGTCGGCCGCGGCACGCGTTGCTGCGGTGGTGACAGCGCGTGTCATGTTGCCCCGCCGTGGTGAGGGGCCCGGCGGCGCCACCCGCGCCAGCAACGAAGCCGCCCCCGCAGTGGGTGCGACCGCCAGCTGCGCCGCCTGTACGCCACTGGCGCGCACAGTGGCCCGCAGTGCGCGTGCGAGCGCACGGGCACCGCCGAACAGGCGCAGCGAGGCAGCCCCTTCGAGCAGCAGGCCGTCGGACTCGATCACCACCGCGGGGGTGTAGCGCGCCAGCGTGAGCGCCAGCCGCTCGACGAAGGCGGTTTCGCGTGCGACATCGCGCGCCAGCATTTGCACGCCGGGCAGCAGGGACGCGGCGCTGGCCGCACTCATTCCTGGCTGGATGCCGGCGGTCATGGCGCGTGCATCGGCCAACAGGACGCGCCGCTGCTCGACCACACAACGCGCCGGCGCGCTGTTCAGCGGCTCGGCGGGCAGCGCGGCGAGCAAGGCCTCAAGCGGCAATGCGCTCAGGTGCAGGGCGAACCACAGCATGGCCAGGCTCCAACAAGGGCGGGGCGGCCACGGGCGGCACCGGTGCAGCATCGACCCGCCGCAGGGCGCGCCGGGCCGGCACACCCGCCATCGGCAACATCAGGTGCAGCGGCGCCTGCATCGCCGGGCCGCGGCGCTTGAACACCGTGACCGCCAAGCCCCCTTGGGGCGCCGGCACCAGCGCCAGGCGCATGGGTGCCGGCGACGACTGCGTTTGCGCAGCCGCGGGACGCAGCGCAAACAGCGGGCTTCGCCCTTCTTGCGCCGCCAGGTGCAGGCGACGCAAGGCGGTGGCCAGCACGGTTGCGGGTACCCGCTCTTCACCCTGCCACCACAACACGGCCGCGCAAGCGCCCGAACGCAAGCCCTGCTCGGCGGCCCAGGCAGCGTCGGCCAGCGAGTCGGGGCGGACAACCAGCACACGGGCGAGCGGCCAGGCCAGCGCCTGCAAGGCCGGCGCATAGGGCATGAAGGGCGGTGCGATGCACAACAGGCTGCCGCTGTGTGACGAGCCCGGCCCGAGCAGGGGTGCGAGCAGGCGCAACTCACCACTGCCCGGGGCGGCGAGCAGCAGTTCGGTCAAGCCCGCGGCGGGCCAGCCGCCCCCGGGCAGTTCGGCGTCGAGTGCGGCAAATCCAGTGGGCTGCGTCGGCAAGGCCACTGCGCTGCTGGCCAGCCGGTCGGCCAGCCACAGCGCCGGGCGCTCGGCCAGCAAGGCATGGTTCAGCACCTGCGCGGCGCGTGGGCTGGGGGGCGAAGCGGGAGCAAAGCTCGGCATGGCAAGCGTCTTCAGGCGAGAGGAAACAACTGTGTATTTATACAGCTATTGAGCCTCACTCAGCCGCGAATTCGGCACGCTTTTTTCGCGGGCGGGCGACTTGCCGCCCTGGCGCGGACCCCGGGCGGGCCCGGCGGGTTCAGCGCGGGCTGTGAGCGTGCACCTGGACGCCTGCGAGGTCGAAGCCGAGGGCTTGCAGCCGGGCCCGGACCGCAAACTCATCTACCGGTGTGAGTGCGGGCTGTCGGGCCAGAACCCACAAATACTCGCGCGAGGCTTCACTGACGATGGCATAGCGGCCATCGGGCGCCAGGTCGACAACCCAGTAGGCGCCCCAGCCAATGCCCGTCCAGCGCAGCCACGCCGGCAGGAAGCTGACTTGCAGGCGCGCCGGCGTCAACTTGCCGCCTTCGATGCGGGCCACACCCGCCGGCGGCCGCGCGATGCCGAGTACGCTGTCGGTCTTGCCGTCGGCCAGTTTGCAGCGGTTGAGAACCTCGACACTGCCATTGCCCAGATCACGGTAAGTGGCCACGGTGTCGGACACGCACTGCTTCTGAAAGAAGTTCGGGATCCAGGCCACTTGGTACCAGACGCCCATGTAGGGCGTGACCTCCAGGCTGGGCAGCGCTAGCAGGGGCGCCAAAGGTTGCTGGGCCAGCGCGGGCGTGCCCATCAGCAGGCAGGCCAGGATCAGGGGCGGGGTCGTGCGCAGGGTCATATGTGCAGGCTTGGGGTCATCGGAGTCGCATCCAGATCAAGCAGCGTTCGGCGTCGAGGCCGGGCACGGCCAACGGTTCCACGTGGAACACGTCGATGTCGGCCGGCAAGGCGCTCAACTCGTCATCGGGGCGGCGGCCCTTCATGGCCAGCCACACCCCTCCTGGCGCCAGCAGCGACCGCGTCAAGCGAACGAAATCCGGCAGGGACGCGAAGGCGCGCGAAGTGATCACATCGAAGGGCGGGCCGGGAAGCGCTTCGACGCGCGCATGCGCAGCGTGTAAGTTGCGCAAGCCCAACTCGCCAGCAGCCTGGCGGATGAAGGCCGCTTTCTTGCCGACCGTGTCGACACACGTGACCTGCCACGCCGGCTCGACCACCGCCAGCACCACCCCCGGTAAACCGCCGCCGCTGCCGACATCGAGCAGGCGCAGCGCCGAAGCGGGGTCGGCCTGGCGCCGCAAGGGGGCGACCACCGCCAGGCAGTCGACCAGATGCTGGGTGCGCATTTGGGCCGGGTCGCGCACGGCGGTCAGGTTGTAGACGGCGTTCCATTTCCGCAGCAGCGCCAAGTAGGCGATGAGAGCCACAAACGCAGCCTCCGGTAACGCCAAGCCGAGCTCGGCCGCATCGCGCTGCAGCGCAGTGAGTTCGCTGTCCGCCGCCGACTCCGGTGTCGCGGCGCCGCCCACCGTCACGCGGCCTCGTCGCCCACGGCGCGCCCGTTGGCGGCAAAGCCCTTGAAGCGCCCCTTCTTCAGATGCACGAGCAGCAGGGAGATAGCCGCCGGCGTGACCCCCGCGATGCGGGAAGCCTGGCCGAGCGTCTGAGGCCGATGCCGGGTGAGCTTCTGGCGAACCTCGTGGCTGAGCGCGGGCACCTGGGCGTAATCCAGCTCCACCGGCAGGCTGAGGCCTTCGAAATGGGCCGCTCGGCCCACCTCCTCCACCTGCTTGTCGATGTAGCCGGCGTACTTGGTGGCCACTTCGAGCTGCTCGATCACGGCGGCGGCCAGGGCCGACCCCAGCTCGTCAGCCAGGGTTCGGCGGGAAACAGCCGGGGCCTCGGGGCGGTCGGGCCGGGCAAGGGCCGCCAGCTCGGCCACGGTGTCAAAGCCGATGCCGGGCCGGCGCAGCAAGTCCACCAGACTGTGTTCATGTTCCAGCGCCTTGCCCAACAGGCGCTCCGCATCGGCCGCCAGCAGGATGCCTGGGTGGATCCAGGTCGACTTCAAGCGCTCGGTTTCACGTG
The DNA here is from genome assembly GCA_031379365.1 of Burkholderiales bacterium. Classification (GTDB taxonomy): domain Bacteria; phylum Pseudomonadota; class Gammaproteobacteria; order Burkholderiales; family Burkholderiaceae_C; genus CADEEN01. The sequence continues at coordinate 6,965 of JANNFB010000194.1, read as the reverse complement.
AAACAGCGTCCCGCTTGCGACTGAAAGCGTCCCAGCGGGCGTCGTCGACCAGGCCCAGGTGGCGGCCGATCTCCGTCAGTCGGGCGTCGGCGTTGTCTTCACGCAATTGCAGGCGGTACTCGGCGCGACTGGTGAACATGCGGTAGGGCTCGGTCACGCCTTGCGTCACCAGATCGTCGACCAATACGCCGAGGTAGGCCTGGTCGCGCCGCGGTAGCCAAGCCGTCTCGCCCTTGACCTGCAGGGCCGCGTTGATGCCGGCAAACAAACCTTGGGCGGCGGCCTCTTCATAGCCGGTCGTGCCATTGATCTGCCCGGCGAAGAACAGGCCCTTGATGGCCCGGGTTTCGAAACTGGTCGTCAGTGCGCGCGGATCGAAGTAGTCGTATTCGATGGCGTAGCCCGGCCGCAGGATGTGCGCCCGCCCCAGGCCCGCCATGGACTGAACCGCAGCGATCTGGACATCGAAGGGCAAGGAGGTCGAGATGCCATTCGGATAGAACTCGTGTGTTGTCAGGCCCTCGGGCTCCAGGAAGATCTGGTGGCTCGACTTGTCGGCGAAGCGGTTGATCTTGTCCTCGATGCTCGGGCAATAGCGCGGCCCCACCCCTTCGATCACGCCCGTGAACATCGGGCTGCGGTCCAGGCCCGCGCGGATGATGTCGTGGGTGCGCTCGTTGGTATGCGTGATCCAGCACGGCACCTGGCGTGGGTGCATGCCGACATCACCCACGAAGCTGAACACCGGCAGCGCTTGGCTGGCAGGCGTGCCGTCGGCCAAAGGCATGCCATCACCCGGCTGCTCGATCAGCTGGGTGAAATCGATCGAGCGCCCATCGATGCGCGGCGGTGTGCCTGTCTTGAGTCGCCCTTGCGGCAGCTTCAACTCTTTCAGCCGCGCGGACAGGCTGAGGGCCGGAGGATCGCCCGCACGTCCCGCGCTGTAGTGCTGCAAACCGACATGGATCTTACCGTCCAGAAAAGTGCCAGCCGTCAAAATCACCGTCTTCGCGCGAAAGCGTACGCCCACTTGCGTTACGGTACCGACGACCCGGTCGCCTTCCAGGATCAGGTCGTCCACCGCCTGCTGGAACAACCACAGCCTGGGCTGGTTCTCCAGGCGCTGGCGCACCGCCGCCCGGTACAGCACCCGGTCGGCCTGCGCCCGCGTCGCCCGCACGGCCGGTCCCTTGCTCGAGTTCAAGATGCGAAACTGGATGCCGGACTCGTCAGTGGCCAGGGCCATTGCCCCGCCGAGCGCATCGATCTCCTTCACCAGGTGGCCTTTGCCGATGCCGCCGATCGACGGGTTGCAGCTCATCTGCCCGAGCGTCTCGATGCTGTGCGTGAGCAGCAGGGTGCTGCAGCCCATGCGCGCCGCCGCCAGCGCGGCTTCGGTGCCAGCATGGCCGCCGCCGACAACAATGACATCGAACACTTGAGGATGGATCACGGGGCTTCAGGCCGCATCGGGTGCGGCCCAGGGCTGGCTTGGGTTGCCTCAATTTTAAGCGGGCACCCGCCTCGCTGCGGGGGACGCCGCGGATTGACGCAGCGCAAGCGCCGCCGGCTCAGCACTGATCGCGTCAAGCCACCATGGCGCAAACTGGGCTCAAGGCGCCAACCCGGCGCCGTGGCAGACCACGGAGAAGCCCCATGAAGACCAATGTCGGATCCCTGGATCGCGCCCTGCGCGCGCTGATCGGCTTGCTGCTGCTGGTCTTGACAGCCACGGGCACCATCGGCCTGTGGGGCTGGATCGGCCTGGTGCCACTCGCCACGGCCGCCTTCAGCACCTGCCCGCTGTACACGCTGCTGGGCCTGAACACCTGCCCGGTGAAGAAGGCTTAGCCGCCGCGCTCAAACCCGCCCGGCGGTCGTCGGCACGGAGCGAAAGTCCTGCATGACGCGGCCTTCGCCGAGCACGATGACGCGCGAGGCGCTGGCGATCGTCTCTGGCCGGTGGGCAACGATCAGGCGGGTGAGCTGGAGTTGTCGCACCTGCTGGTTGACGGTCCGCTCACGCTCGACATCGAGCGCGCTGGTGGCCTCGTCGAGCAACAAAATGCGTGGGCGCTTGTACAGCGCCCGCGCGAGCAGCAGGCGTTGCCGTTGCCCGCCCGAGAGGCTGCCTCCCATGTCGCCGATGAGGGTGTGGTATCCCATCGGCATCGCCTCGATCTCGTCGTGCACCGCGGCCAGGCGCGCGCACTCGGCAACCCAGCGCGTGTCGGGTGCGTCGGCAAAGAAGCAGATGTTGTCGGCCACCGAGCCAGCCAGGAGTGCGTCGTCCTGCATCACGGTGCCGACCATCTCGCGCCAGTTGGCCAGGCCCAACTGCGCCAGCGGCATGCCGCCGATGCACAGCTCGCCCGCGCTGGGTGCGTGGATGCCGAGCATCAGCTTCAGCAACGTGGTCTTGCCACAACCCGAAGGGCCGACGATGGCCACTGACTCACCCGGCTCAACCGTGAAGCTGACGCCGCGCAGCACATCGGGTTCGCTGTCGGCGTAGCGGAACGTCAGGCCCCGCACCTCGATGCGCAGCGGCCGAGGCGTCTCCGTCAGATCCGGGGAGCCCAGCCGCGGCACACCCTCGTCTTCGGGCGCGGCCAGAACGATGTCGGCCAAGCGCTCGCCTTGCAGGCGCAGCATGCGCAACTCCACGCCCTTGTCGATGAGGGCGCTGATGCGCTGCGCGAACTGCTCCTTGAAGGCGACAAACGCGAACAACATGCCGACAGACAGCTGCTGCTCCATCACCAGCAAGGCGCCGAGCCAGACCACGGCCACGCGCTCGACGCCGAACAAGAGCCGGTGCAACACCGAGAACATCAACTCCAGCTTGCGCGTGGCGATGTCGGCGTTCATCGTGTCGACGACGCGGTTCATGAAGCGCGCCTGGCGATCAGCCTGGCGGTTGAACAGCTTGATCGACTGCACCCCGCGCAGGGACTCCAGGAAGTGGCTTGACTGCCTGGCCTCGTGCACCAGGGCCTCTTCCGTGGCTTCGCGCAGGGGGCGGAAGAAGGCCCAACGCAGCGCCGCATAAGCCGCCACTGCGCCCAGCACCACCAGGGTCAGGGTGACGCTGTAGAACAGCATCATCGTCAGCGTGGCCACCACAAGCAGGCCGTCGAGCACGGCCTCGATGAAGTGCGTTGTCAGCGTCTTCTGGATCTGCTGGACGGCCGCGAAGCGCGACCAAACGTCGCCGGTGTGACGTTTCTCGAACCAAGCCATCGGCAAGCGCATCAGGTGCGCGAACACGTTGGACAGCCATTGCAAGTTCAAGGTGGCGGACAAATGCAGCACCGCCCACGAGCGGATGGCGGCGGCAGCCACCTGCAGCAGCACCAGCAAGCCGAAACCGATGCCCAGGGTCACCAACAAGTCGCGGTCGGCGCTGACCAGCACGCCGTCAACCACCCACTGCAGAAAGAAGGGGCTCAGCAGGACGAAGGCTTCCAAGCCGGCGGCCAAGACGAAGATCTGCACCAGGGCGCGCTTGAGGCCCCGCACCGGACCGAGCAGCTGCTTGAGGGTGACGGTCTGACGCTCCGTCTTCGGCCTGAAATCGGCCGCTGGCGTCAACTCGAGTGCGATGCCGGTGAAGTGGCGCGACAGCTCGTCGAGCTTCATGCGCCGCTCGCCACGCGCCGGGTCATGCAGCGTCACCCGGTTGCCACGCACCGCCGTCAGCACGACGAAGTGATTCAGGTCCCAGTGCAGCACACACGGCAAAGCCAACTGGGCCAGCTGCTCGGGCTCAGCCCGCAGGGCGCGCGGGTTGAACTTGAGGTCGCCGGCCATGCGCACCAGATCGGCCATCGTCGCGCCCTTGAGCGACAGCGAGAAGCGCAGCCGCAGCGTCGGCAGATCGGTGTTGTGGCCATGAGCCGCCGCGACCATCGCCAAGCAAGCAAGTGCACACTCAGCGGATTCTGTCTGCAGAACAATCGGGACGCGGCGGGCGCCGAGCCCGCCCGTCAGTGACAAGTTGAGCGCGTCCACCGCCGCTACACCCGGCCGGCGATGCCCAGCACCGGCTCGAACAACCACTCGTAGAGCTTGCGCCGTTCTATCGGCACGTCGGCGTCGAGCTGCATCCCGGGCGCCAATGGCTGCAGGGCGCCATAAGCCGGCATCTCCTGGCGCTCGAGCGCCACCGTGATGCGGTACATCGGCTCGCGCACCGCCCCGGCCCAAGGCTGGCCCGCCAGCTCGGCCGGCTGCAGCGGCGCCAGCGAGACCTGCTCGATGCGCCCCCGTTGGTGGCCGAACTTCTGGTACGCGAAGGCCTGGTAGCGCAACAACACCGGTTGCTCGGCGCGCAGGAAGCCGACCGCGCTCGACGGTGCATACAGGTGGGCCTGCAAAGTCGAGCCCGCCGGCACAAGGCTGGCCAGTGCGGATGCTGAAGTCACCGTCTGCCCCGGCAAGGCCAGCACGGCGCTGACAACGCCATCCTGCGGCGCACGGATCAGCACGCTGCGCTGGCCCTCACTCTCGGCTCGCTTCTGCGCCAGTTCGCCGCGCTCGCGGTCGAGTTCGCCGATCCGCGCGCCCGCGCGCAGCGGCAGCTCGCGGCGCTCGGCTTCGACGGCGGCGATCTCTCGCTCGTGGGCATTGCGCTGGCGTTCCAGTGTCTGGCGCTGGGCTTGTAGGCCCAACAGTTCTTCCGCCTTGGCCTGAACCTGGGCAGCCGACACGAAGTTGTCACCGCGCAAGGACTCCAGCCGCGCCTGCGCCTGCTGGGCCAATGACAGCCGCTGCGACAAAAGGCTGGCCTCGGCCTCAAGCGCTCCGCGGTCGCGCAGCAGATCAGCCCGGCGGCGATCCAGCACAGCGAGCTGGCTGCCCAACAGCGCCTGCTGCTGGGTCGCCGCGTCGCTCAAGCTCTGCGACCGCTCGGCCAGGGTTCGTTGCACCAGAGCCTGGGTGTCTCCCCCCGCGGCGCTGCGGTCAAGCGAGAGCACGAACAGCACGTCGCCCGCGCGAACATTGGCCCCCTCGGCCACGTGCCGCTCCAGCACTACCGCGTCCTGCGGCGGCACCAGGCGGATCACCCCGCGGTCGGGCACCAGCACCCCGCTGACATGCACCTTGCGCGTGTACTCGCCCAGCGCGAGGAAGACGCCGACGGCCAGGACCGACAAGGCCACCCCAGCCGTCAGGAAAGCCAATGACGGCGGCCGAATCAGCTGGATCTCACCGATCCACGAGGTCTGCTGGGACGCCAGCGCCTCGCGGCGGAAAATGCTTACCAACCTTTGTTGGGCAATGATGCGCCGTTGCCGCCGGCCACGTGGCGCAGGGCTTTCGCATCCACCTCTGCCGGTCGCTGCGCGGGGCGCGTCTCGGTTTCGGGATGGTTCTTACCGGCGATGCGTTGGACCCAACGGCCGAGGGTGGTGTGGACTTTGTTCATGGGCGCTCCTTGGTGGCAGTGGTTGCGAAACAGACAACCAATTCCAGCACCGGGACGGCGCACTCGTAACTGTCAACCTTTACAGGGTCGCTATCGAATCAGGCCCAGGCGCATGGCTTTCACCACGGCAAGGTGTTTCGAATTGCAGTTCAGCTTCAGCATCGCGTTCTGCAGGTGAAAGACGGTAGTGCGATCGCCGATGCCCAGCAAGAGACTGATCTCGCTGGTGACTTTGCCATCCATCGTCCAGCGCAAAACCTCCAGTTCGCGCGGCGTCAGCGCCGGCAACTCCGGGCGCGCCGCCTCCGACACCAAGACCCGCAGCGCGGTGTCCTGGGCGTGAACTGCGAACAGCTGCAGATCGGCCACGATGCGCGTCAACTCGCCACCGTCACTGGGCAAGGCCTGATCGCGCTCCACGCCAATCAGGAAATGCCGGCCCTCGGGCAAATGCAGCGCCATCGCGATGCCGTTGCCGTACCCGAACTGGGCTTGCCGCTCCCACAACTCCGCCGTGTTGGTCTCGACGTAGGTGTGCTGGCCCCAGATGATGGGCACCGTGTTGCGTTTGCAGTGTTGCGAAACGGGATCACGCCTGCCGATGCTGATGTCCTCGAAGGTGCGCAGATAAGCCGCCGGTGCGTTGTGAACGGCGACGAACTCTGCGGCGCCATCGGCCTTGTCTACCGCCACGGAGGCGGCGACCTTGTCGAAGCCCAAGTGCTGGGCAAAGCGAATCACGACCGACCGAAACTGGTCTTCGTTCTTCGCTTCGAGCACCGACTGGTATTCGCCTTGCAGCATTTGTTAACGATTCGCCTTGCGACCCCGGCAACCTTTACAGCTATCGCACGGGGCATTCATTGTCCACACTCCCGGCCACCGAAGCCCGTCGGCTTCGTCCCCACTTGAAGGAGTTTTGCATGAATACGTCCTGGAGCGTGCGCGCCTGGCCGCCGCTGTTGCGGCAAGCGGAAGGTGCTTCGAACCTGCATTTCGACCACCTCGACACCCATGTCTTCCCGGCGGCGGACGATGCAGCCCCGGTCAGCGGACAAACCGTCTGGCGGGGCGCCTCCGCCGATGGCGAGGTCGGCGTGGCCTGGGACTGGGTGATGGTTTCGCGCGACGTCGTGGCCATGGCCGACCCCATGTGCGTCGTCAGCAACCTTCGATTGCTCGGTGAGAAGGGCGAGGTGTTGACCGCGTGGGAGTCAGCCCGCCACTTGAGCCAGATCGTTTACGGGCTGCCGTGGCAGGGGGAAGTTCAGCGGGCCCTGCGCCACCTCAACGACTGATACGCCGTGGCGTTCAACAGCAGCCATCTGACTGTTGCCGATCGGCCCTTTGCGGACGTTCGTTGTCGCGTACGCCAAGTTGCGCGAGATCGGGCCGGCGGGGCGCTCTGCTCCGCGAATGTCCCCCGAGTCGGGCTGCGCCCGCCTCTCCTCCTAATACTCTTCGCCTGCGCCCGCCGTGCTGACGGGTAGCCCGCCCGGTTGCCCCCGTTCTCCTCCTTGGGACAACAAGCCCG
>JANNFB010000192.1:0-3877 GCA_031379365.1 Burkholderiales bacterium | reverse complement strand
ATGCGGCCGACATCGAAAACCGGGAAGCCCTTCAGGATCGGGTTCTCTTGCACCACGTCGTCGTACACCAGCGACACCGGCTGCGAGGCGTTCAGACGGAAGTCGGTGTTGCCATAGCCGCGGATGTAGAAGCGCGGGAAGGCGCGGCCGAACGACGACTCGATGTTGAGGCTCGGCACGCGGCCCGACAGCACGCGCAAGTCCTGGCCGCTGGTGCCCAGCACGTCGAGCAGTTCGCCCTGCAGCACGCTCACCGAATTGGGCACCTGCTGCAGGTTCTCGACCCGGCGCTCCGCGGTCACGGTGATGGTTTCGAGCTTGCCGGCTTCTGTCTGGGCCGACGCACCAAGATGCAGCGCGGCGAGCGCCGCGGCTGCCAGTGAATGGTGCATGAAAGCCGGCGCGCGGCGCAGGAGTCGGGCGGGTACTTGGGGCATGAATCCTCCGGAGGTGATGGTGGCAAGCTGGTGCAAGGCGCATGCCACCGGTGCGCGGCAGTGCGAAGCTGGCATCATCGTGGCGAGGACGCGCGCGGTCTATCGTGACCCGCACCCTCCAGCAGCGATTTGACGTCGCAACGCAACAACCCAGGTTTCCCATGCTCAGCGATGCACAGATCGGCCAATGGCAGCAGGACGGCTACCTGGTCCTGCCGAACTTCAAGCCCGCCACGGCGCTGGCAGCGCTGCGTGAGCGCAGCCTGGCCATCATCGACGCGCAGGTGGCCGACGGTGCGCTGCCGGTGTTCTCGACCCGCGACCGCCAGCGCGTGGCCGATGCCGCGCTGCTGGCTTCGGCCGCCGAGGTGCACTGCTTCTTCGAAGAAGACGCGGTCGACGCCGAGGGGCGGCTGAGGGTGCCCAAGGACCAGGCGGTCAACAAGATCGGCCATGCCCTGCACGACCGCGACCCGGTGTTCGATCGCTTCTCGCGCGACCCGGCGCTGGCTGAATTGGCGGGCGATCTGGGCTTGGTGCGGCCGCTGTTGATGCAGTCGATGCTGATCTTCAAACCGCCGCGCATCGGCGGAGAGGTCAACTGGCACCAGGATGCCAGTTTCCTGGCCACCGACCCGCAAAGCGTGATCGGCTTCTGGTTCGCGCTCGAAGACGCCACGTGTGACAACGGCTGCCTGTGGGTCGAACCGGGCGGCCACCGTGGCCCGCTGCGCGAACGCTACGGGCGCACACCCGAGGGCCTGAAGATGGCGCACCTGGACGCCACGCCCTGGCCCGACGCGCCCCGCACGCTGGCCCTGGAAGTTCCCGCAGGCACCCTGGTGGTCTTCGATGGCCTGCTGCCGCATGCCAGCGCGGTGAATCGCTCGGCGGTCTCGCGCATGGCCTACACGCTGCACGCGGTCGATGCCGGCGCGGTTTACTCGCCCCTCAATTGGTTGCAGCGCGGGCCCGAGTTTCCGGCCCGCGGCTTCGATTGATCGGCGGGCTGTGCCTACTCCACCGCCTTGACCATCGCCTCGACCACCTTCTTGGCGTCGCCAAAGACCATCATCGTCTTGTCCATGTAGAACAGCTCGTTGTCCAGGCCGGCGTAGCCCGCCGCCATCGAGCGTTTGTTCACGATCACGGTCTTGGCCTTGTAGGCCTCCAGGATGGGCATGCCGTAGATGGCACTGCCCTTGATCATGGCGGCGGGGTTCACCACGTCATTGGCGCCCAGGATGATGGCCACGTCGGCCTGGCCGAACTCGCCATTGATGTCTTCCATCTCGAAGACCTGGTCGTAGGGCACTTCGGCCTCTGCCAGTAGCACGTTCATGTGCCCCGGCATGCGCCCGGCCACAGGGTGGATGGCGTACTTGACGGTCACGCCCTTGGCGGTGAGCTTGGCGGCGAGTTCCTTGACCGCATGCTGCGCGCGCGCCACGGCCAGACCGTAGCCGGGCACGATCACGACAGTTTCGGCGTTGCCCAGGATGAAGGCCGCATCGTCGGCACTGCCGCTCTTGACGGGCCGCTGCTCCACGGCGCCCGCTGCCACGGTGGCGTCGCCACCGAAACCGCCCAGGATGACGTTGATAAAGGAGCGGTTCATCGCTTTGCACATGATGTAGCTCAGGATGGCGCCCGAGCTGCCGACCAGCGAGCCGGCGACGATCAGCATGGCGTTGTTCAGCGAGAAGCCGATGCCCGCCGCGGCCCAGCCCGAATAGCTGTTGAGCATGCTCACCACCACCGGCATGTCGGCGCCGCCGATCGGGATGATGAGGGTGACGCCAATGACGAAGGCCAGCACCAGCATCAGGGCGAAGTACTGGTTCGATTGGGTGACGGTGTAGGCGATGATCAAGGCCAGCATCGCCAGGCCGAGCACGGCGTTGATCAGGTGCTGGCCGGCAAAAGTCACCGGCGCGCCCTGGAACAGGCGGAACTTGTAGGTGCCCGAGAGCTTGCCGAAGGCGATTACGGAGCCGCTGAACGTGATCGCGCCGATGGCCGCGCCCAAGGCCAGCTCGAGCCGGTTGCCAGTGGGAATGTCCCCGCCCTTGGCCACGATGCCGAAGGCCCAGGGCTCGACGGCCGCAGCGATGGCAATGAACACCGCCGACAAGCCGATCATGCTGTGGAAGAAGGCCACCAGCTCGGGCATCTTGGTCATCTCGACGGTCTTGGCGCGCCATGCGCCGTAGCCGCCGCCGACCACCAGGCCGAGCAGCACCCAGGCCATGCCGATGGCGCCGACCTGGCCCATCTGGCCCGAGAGCTTGACGATCAGGGCGGCCGTGGTCAGCACGGCAATCGTCATGCCGATCATGCCGAACAGGTTGCCGCGGATCGAAGTGGTCGGATGCGACAGGCCCTTCAAGGCCTGAATGAAACAGACGCTGGCGACCAGGTAGAGGAGGGTGACAAGACTCAGACTCATACCGACCTCCGCCGAGCCGTCTCAAGGTGGTCGGGCGCCCCCGCGGGGGGCAGCGAACGCATGTGAGCGTGGGGGTTCATGATTGGCCCCCTTCAATCGGCTTGGCCGGGCGGTCTTTCTTCTTGAACATCTCCAGCATGCGCCGCGTGACCAGGAAGCCACCGAAGATGTTCACCGCCGCCAGCGCCACCGCCAGCACGCCCATGGTCTTGGCCAGGCCGCCCTCGGTGAGGGCGGCGGCCAGCATGGCGCCGACGATGACGATGGCCGAGATCGCGTTGGTCACTGCCATCAGCGGTGTGTGCAAGGCTGGGGTCACGGTCCAGACGACGTGGTAGCCGACGTAGATCGCGAGCACGAAGATGATGAGGTTGGTGACGGTGGGACTGACGAGTTCCATGATCGATGTCTCCTAGACGGAATCGGGGTGGGGCTGGCGTGGGCGGCGCAACAGCCGCACCCAGAACCAGAGTTCAAGGGCCATGCCGGCGATCACCAGGCCGGTGGCCGAGCTGCCCAAACCCAGGCCATAGCAGATCAGGGCTGCCATCAGCACCAGGGCAGTCAAGGTGTGTCTGAGGGTCATGGCCAGGCCCTAGGCGCGCTTGACTTCGCCGCCCTGCGTCATCAGGCAGGCCACGACGATGTCGTCGTCCATCGGCACGTTGAATGTGCCTTCCTTGGTGATCACGAGCTTGAGGAAGTCGAGCACGTTGCGGGCGTAGAGCGAAGAGCTGTCGGCGGCCACCAGTGCTGGGATGTTGGTCTCGCCGACGATCGTGACGCCATAGCGCGAGACCGTCTTGCCGGCTTCCGTCAGCGGGCAGTTGCCGCCGGCGGGAGCCGCCATGTCGACGATCACGCTGCCCGGCTTCATCGACTTGACCATCTCCTCCGTGATCAGCACCGGCGCAGCGCGACCGGGGATCAGCGCGGTGGAGATGACGATGTCAGCGGCGGCCACGCGCTTGGCGACCTCGACCTTCTGCCG
>JANNFB010000170.1:0-3244 GCA_031379365.1 Burkholderiales bacterium | reverse complement strand
AGCTGCCGATGGGCTTGAGCAGCTTGTGCTGCCGATCCAGTGGGTGAAGGTGCGCAGGTGGCTGAAGTAGGTTTGCAGGGTGGCCGGCATCATCTCGCCTCGCCGGCCTCGAACACGTGGGCAGCATCGAAGATATGCGGCGGACCGCGGAAGAAGACTACTGCGGCTGCCATGCGTCGCTCGCGGACTACGCGCAGGAACTTACCGAGGACGACCGAGATTCCCAAAACGCGAAGGCTCACCCGTCCAAGCGGCGTTCGATTTCTTCGATGCAGGCAAGCACCGCATCGAGCGATGGCACCTCGCCGAAGATCATGCCCGCCATTGCGGCATAGTCGGTGCGCAGCGCTTTGCGCATGGCCTCGGATGGCATCAGCGTGAACGAGCCGGGCCGGGCCGTCGTCAAGCCCAGGTCCGGGCTGCCGAAGAAGAGCCGCGCGTGCGTTGCGCAGTCCGCAGCCAGCGCGTGATTGCCAAGCCACTGTGCGGCGGCGTCGCTTTGCATGAGCTGGTGAACATCGTAGTAGTGACGTGATACGCGCTGTCCGCCGTGGCGCAGGAGGCCTCGCCGCTCATGCCATTGCCGCAGGCCGTGAAGAATGATGACCTTGTCCCAAAAGGTCCGTTCGGCCTCGACGGTGACCACGTTGCCGACGCGAAGATCAAGGTTGGGCAGATCGGCGGTGATGTACGGCGTGACCGAGGCCACCGTGTGCGGATCGAGCGCCGACTTCGCGCCCGCCTCGATCTTGACGGCAGAGCGGATGTAGTCATCGGTGCGTGCCGTTGCACTCGGATACCAGAGCAGCAGCGTTTGCCCGTCCGCATCGTCGGGATCATGCTCCAGTTTCAGGCGGCCTTTGCTCGCGGCCTCGGCGCATTGTGCGAGCTGGTTGGACAGTGACCCGTTGATAAAGGCTTGGCAGGCATCGCGGATGGCATCGAGCCGCTTGCGCTGCTGTTTGCCGCTGAGTTTGTCCAGTTCGGCGGCATCGACCACCTGGCCGATGTCTTCACGGAACACCGTGATGTCGATGTCTTCGGAGAATCGAGGAATGAGACCGAAGGCTTTGGACAGCGAGGTGCCGCCCTTGAACAGCAGGCGCGGACTTCCAGCCTCCAGGCCGTTGAACATCGCATCGAGCGTCCAGCACACCCAAAAGTCCTTTTCAACGTTCTGAATCGCCGTGCCAAGACGCGCCGCTGTTTCGGCAAACAGCGCGCCCCGTTCGGCGTCGCTGGCATTGATGACTTCTTGATATGTCGTGTTCATCATTGCGCATCATCCAGTGCGGGGAGTTGCCTGCTTCCTGTCCGACCTTTGGCGGGCGCTGGCATGGATAGATCAAAACTGGGAACCGTGCGCAGATAAGCCTGCATCCACGCGGGCAGGACATTGAAGCCTTGCGCTAGGTCGTTCTTGATGGCGTCCCCATGCTGGCTATCCTGGAGGATGCGGCCCAGTTTTTTACGGAGGGTGTCGCCATCCGAAGGCAGCGTGTCCTTCAACCAGTACAGGGCTTGTACCACCCGCATCGCTGGGCGGCTTGCCCAATACAAACGGCTGGGTGCGGCCAGCTTGAAGTCAATCTGCAACTGGCCGAGCTTGATCGAACGGCGGCGGGTATCGGTATGGATGACGACCCGCGCCGGAACCGCATCCGTCAGGCCAAGATCGTTGGCGGCTGTCATGCCATCGACCAGCATGCGGGTCTGGTCACGCCGCGCTAGCGCGTCGATAACCGTGCGGTAATCCGGCATAGTGGGGCGCTTGGTCAGGCGGTTGACCGCGGGGAGGTCATACAGGCCCCGGTCGATGCGGCGCAAGCCCCCCCGGGCGACCATGCGCTGCAAGGTCTTGTCGATAGCGTCCCGGTTGCCGAACTGGGCGAAATCAGCCGGAGCCCAGACCCGTCCGGGTCCGGCTGCGTTGATCAATGCTGAAATCTGGTCGCTCGCGTTCATTGGCATGCTCCTGTCCGAAAATGTATACATTTTTCGGACAAATGACAAGCAAAAAGATGTTGTGCCAGGCCACTCGGAGGTGTCGAGGAATGGTAACGTCATTTCACACGATAACAATGAATGTGTTATCGTGCATAAATTAGGTTATCAAGGATGAGCCTTGCCGACCCTCGCGACCGCTGTTCTGCACTACCTCCAAGAGGTCTTGGGCATTGAAGCGCCAGGCGTGAAGCTGTGGGCGCGTGCAACCGAACTGCCGTACTTCCTGCGCGACGCCTTCCAGTTCAGCGAGCTTGAACTGCTGGGGCAGCCCATTGTCCTGGCGATAAGGCGCGCTGAGGCCAAGCAGTCCCTCAGCGACGTCCGCACTTGGCTGGACAAGGTCAAAGCTCTGGCCGGTCTGCCGGTGGTCTACGTGACCGACGCCCTGGCCTCGTATGAGCGTCGGCGCTTGATCGAGCAAAAAGTCCCATTCATCGTGCCGGGCAACCAACTCTATCTCCCGGATCTGGGTCTGGACCTGCGCGAGTATTTTCGGCAGCGCGCTCCGTCCACGGAAGCGGCGCTGAGCCCGTCCGCCCAGGCCATGCTGATCACGGCCTTGCTGCGCCAGCCGTGGCAGTCTGATTGGCAGCCTTCCAAGGTTGCAGTCGCCTTGGGCTACACGCCCATGACACTGTCACGCGCGGTCAAGGAGCTGATTGCGGCCGGGCTGGCTACCGCGTACACGGTTGGCCGCTCGCGCTGGCTGCGAATGGATCTCCCAGCGGAGCAGGTCTGGGAGCGTGCGAAGCCCGCACTGCGAACGCCGGCCAGGCGCACAGTCTGGGTGGCAGCCCATGGGGTCGTCGCACATCGGCCTGGCCGCATGGCGGGCCTCAGCGCGCTCGCGCACTACTCCATGCTGACCGAGCCGAAATGGCCGGTGTTTGCGATGACCGCGGCCGACTGGAAGGCTGCGACGGATGCCGGGGTTCGAGAGTTACCGGGGCCCGAAACGGGCGCACAAGAGTGGCAGCTGTGGAGCTACAGCCCGGCGTTGACGCCAGACTCCACTACGGTGGACCCGCTCTCGCTGACGCTCAGCCTGCAAGAAAACGCCGACGACCGAATCCAGCTTGCACTGGATGAACTGAAAGGACGACTTCCATGGTGAGAGGGCTGGACATTTTCCAGGAGCGGTTTGCGGAGTACGTCGACCAGTACGTCTTGATTGGCGGCACGGCTGCGACCTTGACGATGGAGGAGGCCGGGCTGGAATTCCGAGCCACCAAAGACC